>JASFLG010000028.1:0-16448 GCA_050118205.1 Pseudomonadales bacterium | reverse complement strand
GGGTGGCCCGGCGGACGGCTGCGAGCGCCTTCTGCTGCGCACCCCGTTTGAGCTTGTCCGCTTTGTTCAGGAGGATCAGCATGGGCATCCCGCTCGGGTGGGCCCAGTCGATGAGCTCCTGATCGAACGCCTGCAGGGGATGGCGGATGTCCATTACCAGCACCACGCCGGCCAGCGCGTCGCGATGGGACAGATATGCGTTCACCGTCTCCTGCCAGCTCGCCTGGGCAGCCCGTTCCGCCTTGGCGTAGCCGTACCCCGGCAGATCCACCAGGCGGCCGGATCCGCCCGCCATGTCAAAGAAATTCAGCAGCTGAGTACGACCGGGCTGCTTGCTCACCTTGGCGGTCCGGCGCGAGCCCGTGAGGCGATTGAGGACCGAGGACTTGCCTGCATTGGAGCGCCCGGCGAAGGCGATCTCCGGGCCGGCCGGCGGCGGGCACTGGGCCAGAGTGGCGGCGCTCGTCAGAAACGTCACGTTCAGACGAGGCGGGTCGTTTTGCTTGGGGGCGGGCGGGGGCAACGATACTCTCCGACGAGGCCGGTGGCCCGGGTTGTCCCGGGGACTGCCACCGGAGCGGCTTTGTATTATAATCCGCGCCCCGGCAGACCGCCGGTCGCTCTCGCGGGCAGGTGCCAGCGCGCGCTATGCCGCCGGACGCGAACTCAACGGAAAGTGTATAGGACAATTCGACGATGGCGTCACGCAAACTGAGGCCCGCCCGATCTCTGGGCATCCTACTCGGGATGATGATCGGGTTCGCCGGGCTGCCGGCAATGGCAGACGGCAATCCTGAAGCGGGCAAGGCCCAGGCGGCGCCCTGTGGTGCCTGCCATGGTCAGGATGGCGCCACGGGCCTCGATCCCACCTATCCGAACCTGGCGGGTCAGAATCAGAAGTACCTGGTCCGTCAGCTCGAGGCCATTCGTGACGGCGGCCGCGAGATACCGCTGATGGCGGGCCAGCTGAACGGCAAGAGCGACCAGGATCTGGCGGATCTCGCCGCCTACTTCTCGTCGCTCCCGGAAAAGACGCGCCAGGCCCAGGGCGACGACGAGCAGCTCGAGGCAGCCAGGAAGATCTACAAGGGCGGCATTGCCGACCGTCAGGTGGCTGCCTGCACCGCGTGCCACGCGCCCTCCGGCAACGGCAACGACGAGGCCGGTTTTCCGAGCATTGGCGGCCAGCCGACCGGCTACGTGATCAATCAGCTGACCGCGTATCGGGAAGGTGACCGGACCACGGACGAAGTGTACGGCGGCATGATGCGCGGGGTGGCCCGGGGCCTCACTGACAAGGAAATTGCGACCCTGGCGGATTTCATCCAGGGGCTCTACTGACGCACGTGACAACCGGCGCATTCGCAGGGTCCGCCGGTTGCACCAATTCCCACCCCCGCGGTCTAATCGTTCAGCCTGCCACCTGCCGAGGGCGTTCGATTCGTTCAGTTTCCGTTCGGCCTCCGTGTGGTCTGATGATGCGGGCCGATTGTGCGAGCGGGTTTGCTTCCGAGGCCGACTCCCTCGCCCCGAGTCGGGCTTTGACCGCCCGGTCTGATCGTCCTGGAAGAACCGAAGTAGAACGAATCCTGGTAAGACGAATGAAGAATACGATCATCGCGGGTCTGCTCCTCCTCAGCTTCAGCGCGGTCACCGCGCACGCCATGGAGTTCGAGGAAGGCACGCACTACGTCCGTCTCCCGGTCCCCGTGGCTACCGCCGACGACAGCAAGGTGGAGGTGGTGGAAGCGTTCTCCTACGCCTGCATTCACTGCAAAACCTTCGACCCGTTGCTGGAGGACTGGCGCGCCGAGCAGGGCCCCGGCGTGGACTTCGAGCGCGTGCCGGCCATCTTCAACAACACCTGGCAGCTCTTTGCCCAGGCCTACTACACCGCCGAGGTGCTCGGGGTGACGGACAAGGTGCACACGGCGATCTTCAAAGCGATTCACGAGCAGGGCATCGATCTCAGAGACCCGGCCGCCATGGCGAAGCTGTTCGAGACCTTCGCCGGCGTGTCGAAGGAGGATTTCGATCAGGTGTACTACTCCTTCGGGGTCCGCTCCAAGCTGCAGCAGGCTCAGGCCAAGATGCGCGCCTACGGGGTCACCGGCACGCCGACGATGATCGTCGACGGGCGCTTTCGTGTGGACGGGCAGATGGCCGGTAGCAACGCCATGATGCTCGAGGTGGTGGACTACCTGGTGAATAAACAGGCTGCCGAACGCGGCATCGATCTGCCGCCACCGGACGCCCCCGAGCCCATCGCGCCGACCGACCTTTCGGTGGATTCCGAATGATTCCAGCCCACGGTGCGCCCACGGAAGGGCAAAAAGTGCCAGACAGTCCACATTCCGACCGGCTGAGGACGGCTAAACTGCTGGCCAGGTCATTGGAGCAGTCGGCCATGCTCGCATGGGCTAAGCGGGGCGATCTGAGATCCGCCGCCAACTCGTCGGTCAACGTGCTGAGCCACTTCGAGCCCTTCGAAGCGGCGGAGAGCCGCACGCTGAAGCTTCTGAGCTACAACATCCAGGTCGGGATCCGTACCACCAAGTACCGGCACTACGTGACCAAGGGCTGGAAGCACATCCTGCCCTACGAGAGCCGCAACCACACCCTCACCCGCATTGCCGACGTGGTCGCCGAATACGACTTCGTGGCCCTGCAGGAGATCGATGGCGGCAGCATCCGCAGCGGCTTCATCAACCAGGTGGAGTATCTGGCGGAGCGGGCCCGGTTCCCCTACTGGTACGCCCAGCTCAACCGGGACCTCGGCCTGTTCGCCCAGCACGGCAACGGGCTGCTGTCGCGAATCGCGCCGGTGGCCATGGAAGATCACCGACTGCCGGGGGCGATCCCCGGACGCGGTGCCATCGTGGTCCGTCTGCCGTTCGGTACCGCCACCGTGCTGGTGGTGATGCTGCACCTCTCCCTCGGCGAGCGCTCCCGCGCGCTGCAGCTCGAATACGTGAGGGGCCTCATCGACGGCGAGAGTCACGTGGTGGTCATGGGCGACATGAACAGCCACCTGGCGGATCTCCTGTTCGACTCGCCGCTGGCCGAGACAGCCCTGCGGCCGGCCGAGAGCGTCGGGCCCACGTATCCCTCCTGGCGGCCCTCCCAGGCGCTGGACCACATTCTGGTCTCACCGACCCTGGCCATCCAGGACTGTGAGGTGCTCGACTGCCGGCTGTCCGATCACCGGCCGATTGCCGTGAGCCTGACCCAGGCGGAGCACGCGCCGGTCATGTAACGGCCGGCCGCCGCGGTCGGCAACGGGGGCGCCCAGCCCCCGCCGGGCATTGTACCCCCTGCAGGGAGCGTCCTTTATGATGCGGTTTTCCCGCGGTAAGACCGCCGCCCGCCAGCGGCCGGAAAAGGGGGCAGCACATGGCAGAGCAGAGCGAGACCATCGGCTTCGGAGATCCGGCCTCGGACGAGACCTGGCAGGAGGAAGCGCAGGAGTGGCTCGAGGCCATGGACGACGTGCTCCAGGAGCGCGGGCAGGAGGGCGCCCGGACCCTCATGCGGCAGCTGCAGAGTCACCTCTCGCATCGGGGTCTGGTGCTGACCGAGGCGGCGCTGAACACCCCCTACAAGAACACCATCGACGTCCGCGAGCAGCCGGCCTACCCGGGGAACATCGAGCTCGAGACCCGGATCGGCAACATCATCCGCTGGAACGCCGTGGCCATGGTGCTCAAGGCCTACGATTCGGGCTCCGGAGTCGGCGGTCACATCGCCACATACCTCTCGGCGGCCACCATGATGGAGGTGGGCTTCAACCACGTGTTCCGCGCGAAGAGCGAGCACTACGGCGGCGATCAGGTGCATTTCCAGGCGCATACCGCCCCCGGGGTCTACGCCCGGGCCTTTCTCGAGGGGCGCCTGACCGAGACCCAGCTCACCAACTTCCGCCGCGAGCTGGCCGAGGGCGGTGGCCTGCCGAGCTACCCGCACCCGCGTCGCCTGCCGTGGTTCTGGCAGATGCCGACGGCCAGCATGGGGCTGTCCACCCCGAGCGCCATCTACCAGGCGCGTTTCGCCAAGTATCTGGAGAGCCGCGGCCTGAAGCCGAAGAACGGCGGCAAGATCTGGACCTTCATCGGCGACGGCGAGGCGGACGAGCCGGAAGTGCTCGGGACCATCAACATCGCCAGCCGTGAGGCGCTGGATAACCTGGTGCTGGTGATCAACTGCAACCTGCAGCGCCTGGACGGCCCGGTGCGCGGTAACGGCAAGATCATCCAGGAGCTGGAACGGTCTTTCCGGGGGGCGGACTGGCACGTGATCAAGGTGATCTGGGGCGGCGGCTGGGATCCCATCCTTGCCCGGGACGAGGACGGCATCCTGCAGGAGCGCATGGAGCAGGCCGTGGACGGGGACTACCAGATGTACACCGTCTCGCCCGGCGACTTCGTCCGCGAGCACTGGGTGGAGACCTCTCCGGCACTCAAGGAGCTGATGAAGACGCTCACCGACGAGGAGATCCGTTCCATCAAGCGCGGCGGCCAGGATCATCAGAAGATCTATGCGGCCTTCGACCGGGCCGCGAAGGTCACCGGCAAGCCGTGCGTCGTCCTGTTGAAGACCGTAAAGGGAGAGGGTCTCGCCGGCGCGGAAGGCAGCAACACGGTTCATCAGAAGAAGCAGCTCTCCGCCGACGAACGCAAGGAGCTCGCGAAGCGTCTGGCTATTCCGCTCTCCGAGGCCGACGTGCTCGCTGCGAGCTTCTATCAGCCTCCGGCGGATTCCGAGGAGGTGCGTTATGCGCTCGAGCGCCGGCGCGCCCTGGGCGGCTTTCTTCCGCACCGTGAGGTGGTTTGTGAGCGCGTCGAGCCGCCGGAGCTCGAGGTGTTCGCCGATCTGCTTGCCGGAAGCGAGCGCCCGGTCTCCACGACCCGGGTGATCGTGCGCATGCTGGCGAAGCTGTTGCGTCACAAGCGGCTCGGCCGCTACGTGGTGCCCATCGTGCCGGACGAGGCACGCACCTTCGGGATGGACGGGCTGTTTCCCCAGGCGGGTATCTACTCGCCGGCCGGACAGCAGTATCGGCCGGTGGACGCCGGCACCATCGCGCCCTACCGGGAGGCGGAGGACGGGCAGATTCTGCAGGAAGGCATCTGCGAGACCGGTGCCATGGCGTCCTTCATGGCCGCGGGCACGGCGTATGCGAACCACGGGCTGCCGATGATACCGTTCTACATCTTCTACTCCATGTTCGGCTTCCAGCGGGTGGGCGACATGGTGTGGGCGTGCGGCGACATGATGTGCAAGGGTTTTCTGCTCGGCGGCACGTCGGGACGCACCACACTGAACGGAGAGGGGGTGCAGCATCAGGACGGACACTCGCACCTGCTCGCGAGTACCGTGCCCAACCTTGTGAGCTACGATCCGGCGTTCGGTTACGAGATCGCGCTCATCGTCCGTGACGGCATCCGGCGTATGTACGCGGAGCAGGAGAACGTCTTCTACTACCTGACGGTGACCAATCAGAACTATCCCATGCCGGCCATGCCGGAAGGCGATGACATCGAGGCGGGGGTGCTTTCCGGGATGTACTGCTTCGAGCGCACGCCCGGCGCCACCGTGAACCTGTTCGGCAGCGGCGCGATCATGACCGAGGTGCTCGCAGCCCGCGAGTATCTGCGCGCGCTCGGGATCGAGAGCAACCTGTGGTCGGTGACGAGCTATACGGAGCTCGTCCGGGAAGGCACGGCGGCCGAGCGCGAGCAGCTCATGAGCGTCGGCGCGTCCGACGCGCGACCGCTGGTGGCGCGACTGCTGGCCGACGAGCAGGGCGTGTTCGTGGCCGCGAGTGACTACATGAAGGCCCTGCCGGCCGGCATTGCCCGGTGGGTACCGGGACCTTACACGGTGCTCGGCACCGACGGCTTCGGACTCTCCGAGGAGCGGCACGTGCTGCGCCAGCACTTCGAGGTGTCCGCCGAATGGGTGGCATACGCCGCGCTCTCCACGCTCGCACAGCACAACCTGGCGAGCTCGGAACTGCCGCGCCGGTTCGCTTCGGATCAGGGTCTGAACCCGGACAAGGCGGATCCCTTCCGCTGCTGAGTGTTCATGAGCGAACGGCCGACGCGCGTGCACGTGGTGGGCTGCTATCGCAGCGGCACCACGCTGATGATGGAGCTGCTCTGGTATGCCTACCCGTTCACCGGCCGCTCCGAGCACGAGGCCTCCATCTTCCGCCCGGTGCCATCGGGCGAGCGGCTCTACCTCTCCAAGAAACCGCCGGACACCATCCGCATCGAGACCGCCTTCCTCGCGGACGAGCGGCTGCACGTGATCGCCATGGTGCGCGACCCGCGCGCCGTGGCCACGAGCCGCCACCCGGACTTTCCGGACGTGTACTTCTCCTCCTTCCGCCGCTGGCTCGAGTACCAGTCGGTGATCGAGAAGCTCTCCGGCCATCCGCGCTGGCACACCGTGCGCTACGAGGATCTGCTGGCGGACCCGGACTCCGAGCAGGCGGCCATCGAGGCGGCCTTTCCGTTCCTCGAGCGGCGGCGGTCCTTCTCCGCCTACCCCGACGGCGCGGATGTGCCGGCACGGGCCGGTATCTCACTCGGCGGGGCCCGGCCGCTGGACCCGGGGCGCACCGACGCCTGGCGCGCCCACCTGCCGCGCATCCGCGCCCAGCTCGAGGACCATCCGGAGGTCGCCGATGCCCTCATCGACCTGGGCTACGAGCCCGACGATGCCTGGCGCGCCTGCCTCGAAGGCGTGATGCCGGTGCGGCAGACCTACAAGGACGATGCGCCCCACTTCTTCAAGCGCCAGGAGACGCGAGCGCGTTACTGGCTGAAGACCCGCCGCTACCTGAGATCGCTCTGAGACCTGTCGGCTCTGGCGACGGTGCGGGCCAGGGTGTGACGACGTTCTCAAAACGGCACTCGGGATCGCGCGAAAATCGGGGGATCATCGAATTGGTCGATATCGATACATGGATTTGCGTTTTTCCCAATTCGAGGTGCTCACCACCACGGGGTCGTTCTTCGTGTGCCTCTTCTTCGTGTGTGTGTTCCTCGAGGCATCCGACATCGAGCAGGAGCTCGGCGCCACCGCGACCGAGGCGGTGAGCAACCAGAACCTGTTCTGGGCGAGCGTCACGCCCTCCGGTCAGGAGATCGTGCTCACGGGCGCCGCCCCGGACTACGAGTCGCGCAAGCGGGCGGGCGAGATCGCCGCCGGCATCGACGGCGTGACGGGGGTGGACAACGAGATCGTGATCATCGGTGAGGCCGGCACCTGTCAGCACGAGCTGAACGACTTCCTCTCGACGGAGCGGGTGACCTTCAAGAAGGGCAAGGCCGATCTCTCCGAATCGAGTTATCCCCTGCTCACCGTGCTGGCCAGCATCGCGCGCAACTGCAAGACGCGCCTCGAGATCGCGAGCCATACGGATGCGGAAGGGGATGCGACCATCAACATGAAGCTGAGCCAGCTGCGCGCGGACGCGGTGCGCCGGCACCTGGTGCAGATCGGGGTGCCCGCCGATCGGCTGGTGGCGCGCGGCTACGGTGAGACCCAGCCCGTTGCCGACAGCGCGACCGAGGAAGGACGGGCGGCCAACACCCGGGTCGAGTTCCGCGTGATAGGAGATTCGGCGTGATCTACCTGATCCTGAAGATGTTCGTTTACCTGCTGCTGGCCCTGCTCTCCGGTGCCGCCGCGGGCTGGCTGCTGCGCCACCTGGGGGCGGCGAAGCAGGAAGAAGACATGCAGCGCACGCTCGCCGACGCGCGCAGCCGGGTGCCTCAGTTCGAGTCCCTGATCCGCTCACGGGACGAGCAGATCAGCCGACTCAAGGACGACCTGAAGGATAAGGACGCGCGCATCAATGCGCTGGCGGCGGACGTGCGAACCGCGGAGAACGCGGCCAGGGACAAGGACCGTGAGCTCAAGCAGCTGGCCGCTCAGCAGGCAACGCTGAACGAGCTGAAGAGCGCCGATGTGACCGCCCCGGCGAGCGAGACGCTGGTCGGTGGCGAGGTGCTGGACTTCGGGGAGGATGCCGCAACAGGACCTGCCGGCGCGGATGCTGCCCTGAAGGAGAAGGTGGTCCGGCTCGAGCGCGAGCTTGCAGTGGCGAAGTCCCAGGCCGCGGACGCCACTGCCGAGGCGGCGGCTGCGGAAGCGGAGGTGATCACCCTGAAGGCCGAGCTCGCCCGCGCCGGGACGGGCGGCGACACGACGGACGGTAAGGCGGACCAGGTCTTGGCCGAGCTCGAGAAGCGGCTCGCCACGAAGACCATGGAGTACGAGCGGCTGGCGCGTGACCTGGAGGTGGAGCAGCGCCGGGTTGCCGAGCTCGAGCGGGAAAGGGCGCTGCAGAACAAGTCACTGAGGGTCCTGCACCAGCAACTCGAGCTCGAGCGCGAACGGGGTCAGCGGGTCGCGAGCGGCTGAGCTGCGCCTTCTTCTTCGATGGTGCCCGTTTCGGGGTCGGCCTCCTGCCCCTGCAGGGCGCTGCCGTCCAGGTTGCGCAGCAGGGGTTGGCCGAGCGTCGTGATGGCGATACCGACCAGATAGATGCCGCCACCGATCAGCACCGCCGTCTCTGCGCCGATACGGTCCGCGAGCGCGCCGAGGAACAGCCCCCCCAGCGGGACGAGGCTGTAACCGATGGTGTGAATGCCCATGACCCGACCGCGCAGCCCGTCCGGCACCAGGAGCTGCATCACCGTCATGGAGATGATCATGTAGGCGGACGCGCTGGCGGCGACCAGAAAGGCCAGCACCAGGGCGACCGGCAGACTTTCGAGCGGCGTGGCGAGCGCGAAGAGCGCGAGCATCACCACGGAGCCGGCGGCGCCCCCGAGCATGATCCAGCCAAGACGGTGGGATTCCTGAAACGTGCCGATGAAGAGCGTGCCCATCACCGATCCGAGCCCGCCCGCGGAGAGCAGGTAGCCGTATCCTGCCTCGTCGGTACCGAGCAGATCGGCGAACACGGGCATGATCTGCACGTAGGACTGGGCGAAGAACATGCCGAGGAACGTGAGTCCGAGGAGCCAGCGGAAGAGATCGGTGCCGAGGATGAATGCGAAACCTTCCTTCAGCTGCTCGAGCGGCGAGACGGCCGGCGGCGGCGGCACCGACACGCGGATGCCGAGCAGGACGGACATCATCACCACGAAACCGACCGACGCCGCGGCAAACACCGGCCAGGTGTTGCCGGCCACGGCGATCAGCAGTCCGCCGGCAGCCGGGATGGCCATACGCGTTACCTGCCAGATGAAGGCATTCAGCGCCACTCCGGAGAGGTAGGCGGTGCGATCCACGAGCAGCGGGAAGATGGAAGCCCGAGCCGGCCAGTCCAGGCCGTTGATCAGGGAGATCAGCGCGGCGATGGTGAGCACGTGCCAGACGACCACCACCCCGGTGAGATCGAGGACGGCGAGCAGCGCAAGCAGGATCGCGTTGACGGTGGAGGTGACGATGATGATGCGGCGCCGGTCGAATCGGTCGGCGATGACGCCCCCGAGCAGGGTCATCAGAATGTTCGGCACCGAAGCCGCCGCGCCCAGCACGCCGAGCTGCAGCGCGGAACCGGAAAGCTCGAAGATGAGCCAGCCCTGGCCGAGGGTCACGAGCTGCGTGGCGCCCACCGAGGCGAAGGAAGCGAGCCAGAAGCGGCGGAACTGCGGAAAGCCCAGGGCAGGGTAGCGCGTGATGATCGCGTTGGCCGGGCTCGCAGTCATGCAATCTCCTCGGTGGGCCGTGTAGTATGCCTTTCCGGTCCGCAAAGTTAAGACGCCAAGTTGACACAACCGGCATCGCTGTCGTTCTCGAGCAAAGCCGACGCCCGTGGCTGGGTCTGGGACCGGTTGCAGGCGGAGAAGCTGGCGCGCTTTCCTTTTCCGCCGCACGGGCGGATTCCGAACTTCGTGGGTGCGGACCTGGCTGCAAAGCGCCTGTTCGAGGAGCCGACCTGGCGCGACGCTGCGGCGCTCAAGGTGAACCCGGATTCGCCCCAGAGGGAAGTGCGCCGACTGGCGCTGACCCTGGGCATCCGGGTGTATGTGCCCACCCCGCGGCTCGCCGGCGGCTTTCATCTGCTGGATCCCGGGCGGATCGACCCGGACGACTTCGAGGCGGCGGCGTCGCTCAGCACGATGGCCGAGCACTCTCAGCGGGTGGCGCTCACCGAGCTGCCGCAGCTCGATGCCATCGTGACGGGCTGCGCCGCGGTCACCACGGCCGGGAAACGCTGCGGCAAGGGTGAGGGATACAGTGACCTGGAATTCGCCATCCTGCGCGAGCTCGGCCACGCGCCGGTGCCCGTGGCAACCACGGTGCACGATGCCCAGCTGGTGAGGGACTTTCCGGTGGAGCCGAACGACCTGCCGCTCTCGCTCATCTGCACGCCGACGCGCACGATTCACGTGGTCGAGCCGCTGCCGGCGCCGGATGGCATCGACTGGGACCGGCTGAGCGAGGAGGATCTGGAGCGGATGTCGTTGCTCAAGGAGTTGAAGGCCATGCAGGGCGTCGAGTGATGTACGCGCGCCTGGTCATCGCCCTGTGCCTGATCTGGGTACCGCTTGCCGGCAGGGCCGAGCCGGCACCCATCGTGATCGTGCTCAGCTGGGACGGCATGCGCCACGACTATCCGGATCGGGGCGAGTTTCCGGCGCTCGAGCGGTTGGCCACGGAAGGCGTGCGGGCCCGCCGGCTGACCGCCGTGTTCCCGTCGAGCACGTTTCCCGGTCACGTCTCCATGGCGACCGGCACGTACCCGGATCGCCACGGCATCGTCGACAACGTGTTCATCGACGAGGAAAAAGGCCGCTACTCGTACTCGAGCGATGCGAACTGGATCGAGGTGGAGCCGCTGTGGATCGCCGCCGAGCGCCAGGGCGTCACCACCGCGACCTACTTCTGGGTGGGCTCGGAAACCGACTGGCACGGTCAGGGCACCACCTACCGGATCGCGCCGTTCGATGCGAGCCGTCCGGAGTCGGTAAAGGTGGACCAGATGCTCGAGTGGCTGGCGCTGCCGGAAGCCGACCGCCCGCGGCTGATCATGTCCTACTGGGCGGGTGCTGACCACGTGGGCCACGACGACGGCCCGAACAGCGATTCGCTGGTGACCCAGATCCACGATCAGGATGCGCAGCTCGGCCGGCTGCTGGGCGGGATCGATGCCATGGATCTCTGGCCGCGCACCACGCTCATCCTCGTGAGCGATCACGGCATGACCGCAGTCGACCACTTCCTGGATCTGGGGGCCGGGCTCGCCGACCGTGGGATCGACGCCGTGGTGCTGGGCGCGGCCGTGGGCGAGGTGTACCTGAAGACGCCAGTACCGGATCCGACCATGCGCGAGGCACTGTCCGACTTCTTTGCGGACGTTCCGGGCGTGACCATCTACAAGAAGGAGGAGCTTCCCGCGGACCTGCGCCTGAAGCGCAAGACGCGCCTCGGCGACTGGGTGGTGGTGCTGTCGCCGCCCTATGCGCTGCGTTCCCTGTCCACCACCGAGAGAGTGCTGCAGCCGATCGTGCGTCTGTTCGGCGGGGAATGGGGCATGCACGGCTACGACCCCGCGCTGCCGGATATGGGCGGTATCTTCTACGCCGTCGGACGGGGCGTGCCGGACGGGCTCACCCTGGACGACGTGCGCCAGGTGGATCTGGCGGCGACGGTGGCCGCGCTGCTTCACATCGAGCCGCCCATGGGGTCGGAGGGCGCACCGATATGGCCGGTGCCCGATTAACAGAGACTTGCACGTAGCGGGGGTCGAGTGGCTAGAATGGGCGCCATGAGATCGATGCTTTCGGCGCCTCGCGCGCTTGTTAAGTTCATCGTCCTGTCTTTGATTGTCCTGACGGGAGGTGCCGGTGCGGCCGAGAGCACGGAACGCGCCGAGCGTTTCGATCCTTTCGAGGCCAGCATCACCGAGCTTCAGGTGGCCATGAGCAGCGGTGAGCTGACTGCCCGCGAACTCACCCGTTGGTATCTCGAACGCATCAAGCGTTACGACCAGGCCCGCACCGTTCTGAACAGCATCGCGTATCTCAATCCGGACGCCCTCGAGATTGCCGATCGCCTGGATACCGAACGGGTCACGTCCGGCCCGCGCGGACCGCTGCACGGCATTCCCGTGCTGGTGAAGGACAACTTCGAGACCCGCGGCATGCCGACCACCGCGGGGTCGGTGCTGCTGCACGGGTTTGCGCCGGACCACGACGCCTTCCTGGTGAGGCGCCTGAAGCAGGCTGGCGCGATCATTCTCGGCAAGACCAACATGCACGAGTTCGCGTACGGCATCACCACCCAGGGCTCCGCATTCGGCGCGGTGAAGAATCCGTACGATCCCACCCGGAACCCGGGCGGCTCGAGCGGCGGCACCGGTGCCGCGGTGGCGGCCAACTTCGCGGCCGCCGGCATGGGCAGCGACACCTGTGGATCCATTCGCATTCCGGCGGCGCACAACAATCTGGTGGGGCTGCGCGGTACCCAGGGGCTTGCCAGCCGGGAAGGCATCATTCCGCTGTCCCATACCCAGGACATCGGCGGGCCGCTGGCGCGATCCGTGACCGATCTCGCCCTGATGCTCGACGCCACCGTCGGCTTCGACCCGAAGGACCCGCAGACGTCTCGAAGCGTCGGCAACGTGCCCGGGAGCTACCTGGAGGGCCTCAACCCCGGCGCGCTCGCGGGCAAGCGCATCGGCGTGGTGGAGGATCTGCTGCTGGTGGAGCCGGAGGATCAGGAGGTGGCGTCGGTAATCGGGCGCGCCACAGCGGAGCTCGCCGCTGCGGGTGCCGCGCTGGTGCGCGTGCGATTCCCTGATCTGGAGGGTCTGCTGAACGTGGAGCCCACCGGCTTCTTCGTGCTCGCTCACGACTTCAAGACGGACATCGACGCCTATCTGGCGGCGCACCCGGGCGCGCCGGTGAAAAGCCTCACCGAGATTCTGGCCAGCGGCAGGTACGACCCTGTCATCGACGAGGTTCTCCGAGTGTCCGAATCCATGAGCGAGGAGAGCGAGCCGCTTTATCTGGCGGCCCTTGCCCGTCGGCAGAAGATCCGCGACGGGGTCCTGGCGGTGATGGCTTCCCAGAATCTGGATGCGCTGGCGTACCCGACGATCCGCCGCAAGGCAGCCCCGCTCCGGGAGCCCCAATCGGGCAGCAACTGCCAGCTGTCCGCCAAATCGGGTCTGCCCGCCATCAGCATGCCGGCTGGTTTCACCGACGACGGGTTACCGGTGGGCCTGGAGCTGCTCGGTCGCGCATGGAGCGAAGCCACCCTGCTCGGTATGGCGTACGCCTTCGAGCAGGCCACTCATCATCGACGGCCGCCGCCGCTGCTGCCCGACACCGCGTCGCGGTGATCGCAGGCGCCCAGTTCGCCGTGACACGTCTTTCACACGCGTCGGCGCAGACTGCCGGATCGTTTAGTGGAAGTGCGTGCAGCATGATCGAGCGTGCGAAAAGGTTTTGCCGATGAGCGACGGCTCGAGCCAAGCGATGGCCGGCAAGCGCATCGGCGTGCGGGCGAAGCTCGTGCGGCTGTTCGCCATTCAGGCGCTGATCATCAGCGTGGCGATGGTGGCCGGCATCTATGTGGCGAACCAGCTCATCTACCGGGTGATGATGCGCGAGGCGATCACCGCGGAGGCGGAGCACTTCTGGCAACGGCTTGCCGAGAACCCCGACCACCAGCTGCCCGACGTGGACAACCTGCACGGGTACATGGCCGTGGGGAACGATTTCAGCGGTGTGCCGGAGGCGCTGCGTGACCTGGCGCCGTCCGGGTTCTACGACATGCAGATGGGTCACAAACGCACGCTCGTGCATGTCTCCGAGCACGACGGGCGTCGTCTGTATCTGGTGTTCGAGGCCGACCGGGTGTCGGAACTGGCATTCTTCTTCGGCATTCTGCCGGGCACCATCGTGCTCATCCTGCTCTACGTGATGGGCTTCGTGACGTACACGCTGTCGCAGCGTGCCATCTCTCCCATCGTGCGGCTCGCTGATTACCTCGAGCACTTCGACTTCAACGCGCGCGAAACACCGAAGCTCGACTTCACCTGGCTGAAGAACGCGCGCGATGCCGAGGTGGTGACCATGGTGGATGCGGTGAATCACTTCAGCGAGCGGCTGAATGCGTTCATCGAGCGGGAGCGCGTGTTCACCCGGGACGCCGGCCACGAGCTGCGCACACCGATCGCGGTGTTCAAGGGTTCGCTCGATCTGCTGGAAGCCAGCCCGGAGCGGCCCGAGAAGGAGAGGCGCGCGCTGGCGCGCATGCGTCGCACGGTGGAGGACATGGACTCGCTGTTGCAGACGCTGCTGATGCTCTCCCGGGAGGAAGCGATCGCCTCCCCGAGCACGGATGTGAACGTGAACGAAGTGGTGCTCGACCAGCTCGATCAGCTGCAGACCCAGGCAGAGAAAGCGAACAACAAGCTATCCGTGCACGAGCATGCACAGCTCGAGCTCAGAGCGCCGCCGGCGGTGGTGGAGATCGTGCTCGGTAACCTGATCCGCAACGCGGTGAACTACACGGCCAATGGCAGCATCGACGTGTCCGTCGAGCGGGGCCGCGTGAGCGTGAAGGACACGGGGGTGGGTATGTCCGCCGAGCAGCTCGAGCACGCCTTCGAACCGTTTTACCGCGCCGACGAGAGCCGCGGGCTCACCAAGGGCCACGGCCTGGGTCTCGCCATCGTGAAGCGCCTGGCGAATCAGTTCGGCTGGAGCATCTCCGCCCACAGTCAGCCCGGCGGGGGGACCACCATCGAGGTGGACTTCAACACCGCCAACTAGAGGATGGGAACCCCTCCGGGCTAGCTGTCCAGCGGGCTCAGCACACCGCGACCTCCGCGTTTGACCACGTGCGTGTAGATTTCGGTCGTGCGTACGTCCGCGTGACCAAGCTGTTCCTGCACGGTGCGGATGTCCGCCCCGCGCTCGAGCAGGTGCGTGGCGAAGGAGTGACGCAGCGAGTGGCACGAGGCGGGCTTGCTGATTCCCGCTCGACGGATAGCGGCGGTGAAGGCGCGCTGGATGGTGCGCTCGGTGACGTGATGGCGGCGGATCAGACCGGAGCGCGGGTCGGCGGAGCGTTGTGAAGCGCAGAATACGTGCTGCCAGCCCCACTCGCGCGGCGCGTTCGGGTACTTGCGAGCGAGTGCGTGGGGCAGGTAGACGCCCGGCCAGCCGGGCACGGTGAGGTCCTCATCGAAGTAGTAGCGGGTTCGGTCGAGCTGGTGACGCAGGTCGGGCACGGCGGATTCGGCCAGCGTGGTGATACGCTGCTTGCCACCCTTGGCGTCGCGGACGAACAGGCTCAGCCGGTCGAAGTCGATATCGTGCACGCGCAGGCGTACCACCTCCATGACGCGGAGTCCGGAGCCGTACATCAGGCGTGCGCAGAGCCTCGGCACCCCTTCCATCTCCGCGAAGATCGCGTCGAGCTCGGCACGGCTCAGCACCACCGGGAGCTTGCGCGGCTTCTCGGCGAACCGATACCCCGGCACCTCGAATGTGTTGCGGCCGAGGACCTGCACGTAGAGAAAGACCAGCGCGTTCAGGGCGACACGCTGGGTGTTCGGCGCCACGTCGCGACGCAGGGCGAGATGGCTCAGAAACTCCGCGACCTCGCCGGGGCCCATGTCCTGCGGGTGGCGCATGCCGTGGTGACGTACGAACTGCCGGATCCAGTAGAGATAGGTCCGCTCCGTGCGCTTGGAGTAGTTGCGGATGCGGATCGAATCGCGGATGCGGTCCAGGAGTCGGGTCACGACAATCGGCTGAAGAAATGAGTAGTATCCGGAAGACGTCCTCTCGAGAGCAGCGACCAGTGGATGATCAGACGGTAGGAAATCTGCCCCAGGGAGCAGGTGGAAGATTCCCAGGGCTTTCAGAGAGTTACGTGTGGGATCAACATTTCTGGCCGGGTTTTCACGACACGCTGTCGCGATACATCACGACACCTTGTCGTAGATTTGGTTGTTAGGCGTCATCCGCTCGCCGGGATCGCAATGTCGTATGAACTCAGATCGCCCCAGCTGCCTCACGAATGGGACGCATATCATACGATTAGGCGTGTTGTGTTGTGGGAGGCACGTGGACGCATCGGTGAGTACGATCGGGATCATCCGGATGAAACCAGGTCGAATCACTTTCCCAAGGTCCTGTACCTCGACGGCGTGCCGATCGGTGTAATTCGCATAGACTTCGTGGACGGCTCCGCGTGGTTTCGGCGTGTGGCGATCGCCGAGCGATACCAACGAAATGGTCATGGTCGAGAGCTCATCCGGCGCTCGGAACAATTCGCGCTAGACTGTGGTGTCAGGCGCATCGAATCATCAGTGGATGGAGATGCCATCGGTTTTTACCGAAAGCTGGGCTATCAATCCCGCGATTACGACGAGACCTCCATGTACAAAGCGCTATGAGGCGTCG
>JASFLG010000027.1:0-16469 GCA_050118205.1 Pseudomonadales bacterium | reverse complement strand
AGCTCGTCGAGAGCGCCCTCTGCAGAGCCGAGGGTCACTACGACTGTGCCCTCACGGCGCTGATCCGAGCCACCGCCGGGGATCCGTCCGCCAACGAGGAGATCTGGCAGCTGCTCAACGAAGCCACTTCCCTCTCAGGCCTGAACCGGCCATCCACCGGCGAGCCGATGCCGGGTTCGGACGAGCTGATCGGCTGGCGGTCTCTGCACCGCGCGCTGGTCACCGCCTTCTCCGCGGCGGACGCGCACAAGCGAGTGACCGTCTGGCTGAAGACCAATCCGAAGCATCCCGCGTCACTGGCGCCCCCAGGCGCCGTGGCCGACTTTGCCGGCTACCACCCCGCACGGCAACGCATCGGTTTGCTGCTGCCGCTTTCCGGGCAGCTGGCGCGGGCCGGCGAGGCGGTCCGGGACGGCTTCATCAGCGCCGCGCTCATCGCGGGCGGGCTGGACCGTCTGGAGCTCACCATCTACGACACCGCGGCGGAGCCCCTGCCGGTGATCTACGAGCGCGCTCTGGCCGACCGGGCGCAGATGCTGGTCGGACCGCTGCAGAAGAACACGGTAACTGAGCTGAATGGCCTCAATCCCGATCTGCCGGTGCTGGTTCTCAACTATCTGGATGCCCAGACGATACCAGCCGCGGAACTCGAGCAGGTGGGCCTTGCCATCGAGGACGAAGCCACCACCATCACGCACCGCCTCGAACAGGACGGCATGGCGCGCGTGCTGCTGTTTCACAATTACGAGGACTGGTCTGTTCGCGCCCGGCGCGTGCTGGTGGAAGAGGCGAACAGCACCGGCCGGATTCATCTCACGGTGCAACCCTTCACGGACGTGCGCACAGTCACCGAAGCGGTCGGAAACGCCATGCATGTAGCCGGTAGCCGCGAACGGCGCGATGAGCTTGCGGGGCTGCTCGGGGAGCAGCTCGAGTTCGTGCCGCGGGCGCGCGAGGACGTGGATGCCGTGGTGGCGCTGATCACTAACAGCGAGGCCAACGCGCTCGTTCCCGCGCTGCGCTTTCACTTCGCCGAGCACCTGCCGGTCTACGCCAGCTCCCAGACGACCCGCACCGCCCGTTCCGGTCAGCTCGCCGAGCTGGACGGCTTCCACGTAAGCGAGCTGCCTTGGTTCCTCGGATCCGATCCTGTGTACTCGGCCATGGCCGCGCCCTTCAATCTGGACCGCAACCCCTATGCCTCTCTGGTCGCCCTCGGCTCCGACGCATATCGACTGGCAGAGCGCATCCACGTGGGGACGGCTGCGGGCTCGGTACCGCTGCTCGGCAGCACCGGGCTGCTGTCTCCGGCTTCCGATGGCCGGATCCGTCGGGAGCTGGCCTGGGGCGTCATCAGTGGCGAGCGCATCCGCCCCGAAGGGGGATAGATCGATGAATGCCACCGGATCCTGGGCGGAGGATCTTGCGCTGGCCGACCTCGAATCGCACGGGCTCCGGCTACTCGCGCGGAACTTCCGACGCAGGTGGGGAGAGCTGGACCTGGTAATGCGTGATACGCGCTGCCTGGTGTTCGTGGAAGTTCGCTATCGGGCCAGCAGCCGCTGGGGCGGGGGGCTGGCAAGCGTCGATCGCGCCAAGCAGCGGCGACTGGTGCGAGCCGCCAACGGCTATCTGCAGCTCCACCCGCGGCTCGCGCACACCCCCTGCCGCTTCGACGTGTACGCCATCACCGGGAACCAGGAGACTCCGGAGTGCCGTTGGGTCAAGCAGGCCTTCGCCGCAAGCTGACGGGTTGCGAGGGGGCTATTTCACGACCTTCAGATGGCCGGTCGACGGTGGCTCCGGCGGTTCCGGCTCGTCGTCCGGATTGCCGTACTCGGGGTCGAAGACCATCCCCTCGCCGGTTTCCTTCGCGTAGACGGCAAGGATGCTGGCCATCGGCAGTCGGATCGGGAAGGGCCGCCCGCCGAAGCGGCCGGAAAAGGTGACCTCTTCGTTGGAAAGGTCGAGATCCCTTACGGCCTGAGGGCCCACGTTCAGTACGATCTTGCCGTCGGTGACGTACTCGCGTGGCACCTGGACGGCGTCGGAGTCGACGCCCACGAGCAGGTACGGCGTGAGGTCGCTGTCGACGATCCAGTCATACAGCGCTCGCAACAGATAGGGTCGTTTCGGTCTGGCCTGGGTCACCGGCTTGTCGTGGCGGGTACGTTCCGGGTCTACTCGCGCATTTCGAGCTCGGCCTCGGTGAGGCTCGCCCGAAAGCCCGGGCGCACAAAGATCCTGTCCATGTACTTCTGCAGCGGGCGCGTGGATTTCTCCGGCAGGGTGATATCCACCTCCTTCAGGCGCCACAGTATGGGGGCGACGCAGCAGTCCACCAGGGTGAACTCCTCGTTCATGAAAAACGGTTTCTCGGCAAAGATGGGCGCGATGCTGATGATGCTCTCTCTGAGCTCCTTGCGGGCCTTGGTGAGCACCGTCTCGCGGCCCTTGCCGGCCATGAGCACATCCAGCCGCCCGCTCCACTCGCGTTCCACGCGCGTGATCCACAGACGCGAAAGCGCCCGCTGAACGGGATACACCGGCAGCAGCGGCGGGTGTGGAAAGCGCTCGTCCAGATACTCCATGATCACATTGGCCTCGTACAGGACGAGATCACGATCGAGCAGCGTGGGCAGGCTGTTGTAGGGGTTGATCTCCGCCAGGTCTTCCGGTTTGTTGGCCGGATCCACATCCACGATGTCCACGGTCACGCCTTTCTCGGCCAGGACCATGCGCACTCGGTGCGAGTACTGATCACGCGCGTCCGAAAACAGCGTCATCGAGGATCGTTTTGTCACTACGCTCATGCTTGGCCTTCAGTTTTCTCATCCGTCAGCGCGGGTACCGCGCTGACTGCAAAGAAGACGCCCCGACCGATGACCGGGGCTTTCCGTCAGTGTTTGACGTCCTTCTGATATTCGCGTCCGAGGAGGTAGGTGAACACGAACAGAATGATGGTGAAAAGGAGAACGTAGACGCCCAGGCGATAACGCTCGAGACGGCTTGGTTCACCCGTGTAGTAGAGGAAGTTCACGAGGTCATACACGGCCTCATCGAACTCCTCGGGTGTGTACGTGCCTGTGCCCTCTTCGACCACCAGCTGCCCGCACTTCTCTTCGGTGATCGGCGCGCCCGTCAGAGGGTCACGGCGCTCCCCGCCATTCTCCGCCACCTTCGGTACCTGTACGCAGGCAGACTTCTGCACGCCCTGAAGCTCGCGCAGGACATTCGGCATACCCACGTTCGGGAATACCTTGTTGTTCACGCCGAACGGTCTGGCCTCGTCCACATAGAACGTCCGCAGATAGTTGTAGAGCCATTCGGCGCCGCGGATCCGGGCCACCATGGTCAGGTCCGGCGGCGGCGCTCCGAACCAGGCCTTTGCCTGGTCCTGCTGCATGGCCGTCGTCATCTGCTCGCCGATCTTCTGGTCCGTGAACACCAGCTGATCCAGCGCGACATCGTGCGGCACACCGAGATCGTCGGCAGTACGTTCATAGCGCTGGTACTGCATGGAGTGGCAGCCCAGGCAGTAGTTCACATACAGACGCCAGCCGTTCTGCAGCGACGGCAGGTCCTGCAGATTAGGATCCATCGGGTCCATGTGCCAGTTGGACTCGCTGGCCCCCGCAACACCGGCAAGGCCGATCAGCGACGTCAGGAGACAGATTCCGAGCACATTCCGGGTTCTTGTTTGCATGCCGGTCATCTTCCGCACCACCCTCACGTCGTCACCCGATCAGGCACGGGCTTGGTTTTCTCGACCCGGGTGTACCACGGCATCAGCACGAAGAACGCGAAGTAGAACGCCGTGCCGATCTGAGCCACCTTGGTCGCCACCGGTTCAGGGGGAATGGTGCCGAGGTAGCCGAGCACGAAAAACGTCACGACGAACAGTCCCAGCATCGCCTTCGACATCCACCCCTTGTAGCGGATGGACTTGACCGGCGACCGATCCAGCCAGGGCAGCGCCGCGGGCAGGACGATCGCGCCCGCCATCACGACGAAGCCCCAGAACTTGGCGGGGACCCCGAAAAGCGGGAACGTGGCCGCGCGCAACATGGCGTAGAACGGCGTGTAGTACCAGACGGGTGCGATGTGGTCCGGTGTCTTCAGCGGGTTCGCCGGTTCGAAGTTCGGTTTCTCGATGAAGTAACCGCCCATCTCCGGGGCGAAGAAGACCACCAGGAAGAAGAAGAACAGGAACAGCACGATGGCGGGCAGATCGTGGCCAATCGTGTAGTACGGGTGGAACGGAATGCCGTCGAGCGGTATGCCGTTCTCGTCCTTGTGCTTCTTGATCTCGATACCGTCCGGGTTGTTTGAACCGACGTGGTGCAGCGCCACGATGTGCACGAACACGAGCATGACCAGGACCAGAGGCAGCGCGATGACGTGCAGGGCGAAGAAACGGTTCAGGGTGATGTCGGACATGAGAAAGTCGCCCCGCACCCACTCCATCAGATCTCCACCGATGCCGGGTATCGCACCGACCAGCGAGACGATCACCTGCCCGGCCCAGAAGGACATGTTGCCCCAGGGAAGCAGGTATCCGGCGAAACCCTCGACGATGAGCACGGCAAAGATGGCCATGCCGACCAGCCAGAGCAGCTCCCTGGGCTTGCGGTAGGAACCGTACAGCAGGCCGCGGAACATGTGCAGGTAAACCACCACGAAGAAGGCCGATGCACCGGTGGAGTGCAGGTAGCGCAGCAACCAGCCGTACTCCACGTCGCGCATGATGTACTCGACCGAGGCAAACGCCGTGGCCGGTGAGTAGCTCATGGTAAGCCAGATGCCGGTGAGCAGCTGGATGACCAGCACCACCATCGAGAGCACGCCGAAGTAGTACCAGAAGTTGAAGTTCTTCGGCGCCCAGTACCTGGACATGTGGTACTCGAAGGTTTCCGTCAGCGGGAAACGCTCGTCCACCCAGTCCATGAAGCTGAACCAGGCCTTGGCCATTCTGCCTTCGCTGGTCGCGTCCTGTTCCGCCATTACGCCGTCCCTCCGTCCACGCCAATCTGTATGACGTTGTCGCTGATGAACTGATAGGGCGGCACCACCAGGTTGGACGGCGCCGGTACGCCCTTCACCACACGGCCGGCCAGATCGAACCGGGACCCGTGACACGGACAGAAGAACCCGCCCTGCCAGTTCGGGTCGAACGGCTCGGGCTGGACCTCACCGAAGTATTTCGGCGAGCATCCGAGGTGCGTGCAGATTCCGACATACACGCCGATCGCGGGGCGGATCGAACGGGTGGGATTCTGCGCGTAGGACGGTTGCTGGTCGGTATTGGAGGAGTCCGGATCGGCAAGATTCGGATTGGGTTCCTCGAGACGGTCGATTGCCGCCGGCGTCCGGTCCAGCACGAAGATCGGCTGGCCGCGCCAGGCGGGGACCGGCCCCAGCATCTCACCCGGCTCGAGCTTGGAGATGTCCACCGTGATCGGCGCGCCAAGCGCGCGCGCCTTGGCGCTGGGCAGCCAGGACGCAACGAAAGGTACCGCAGCACCGACGACACCGACGCCGCCGACCACCGCGGTTGCGCCGATCAGAAAGTAACGCCGTTGTTTGTTGAATCCGGATTTGTCGATGCTGGCCGGTTCGGGGGCCGCGCCTGTGTCTGGAACGCTGCTGCTCACAGCTTGTTGCTCCCGCAATTGATTGTACGCTGCAGTTTATCATAGCCGGCCGGGCCGCCCGGCCTTTCGGGCGGATCGTCGGCCAGCCGAAGGCTGCCTGAGCAGCTGTCCCCCAGCCGGAATCCAGGATGTCCGGCAGCCCCGTTCCTCTCCCGACGGGGCGGAAAGATCAGCGCTTCGAGTACTGCGGACGCTTCCGCGCCTTTCTCAGGCCCACCTTCTTACGCTCGACCTCCCGGGCGTCCCGGGTCAGGAACCCGGCACGGCGCAGCGGCACGCGCAGGCTCTCGTCCTGCTCCACCAGCGCGCGGGCGATTCCGTGCCGGATCGCTCCCGCCTGTCCGGAGTTGCCGCCGCCACGCACCGTGACCTTCACGTCAACCTTGTCCGTCACTTCCGCTATCTCGAGGGGCTGACGCACGATCATGCGTGCCGTCTCGCGGCCGAAGTACTTGTCGAGCGGGTGATTGTTTACCTGAATGTTGCCGCTGCCGGGGGTGATGAATACCCGGGCTGCAGAGGTCTTGCGTCGACCGGTTCCGTAGTTCTGCATGGGCCTCAAATTTCCAGAGGTTGCGGTTGCTGGGCGGCGTGCGGGTGCTCGGCGCCTGCGTAGACCTTGAGCTTCTTGAACATCGCCCGGCCGAGCGGGTTCTTGGGCAGCATGCCCTTGACGGCCGTCTCGATCACCCGTTCCGGATGGCGAGCCTGCATGTCCTTGAAGTTCATCTGTTTGATTCCGCCCGGGTACCCGCTGTGGCGGTAGTACATCTTATCGTTGAACTTGTTGCCGGTGACCCGGACCTTGTCGGCATTGACCACCACGATGTAGTCGCCGGTGTCCACGTGCGGCGTGTATTCGGGCTTGTGCTTGCCTCGCAGCCGGGATGCTACCTCGGTTGCCAGCCGGCCCAGAGTCTTGTCCTGTGCGTCCACGACGTACCAGGTGCGGTCGACGTCTTGAGGACGTGTGCTCACGGTCTTCATGCGGTGTTCGGTTCAAATGGCCCCGATGCGGGACCGGATTTTTGGGAGCGCGAATCTTAGCGGAGCGCACAACCGTTTACAACACACCCCCAGTATTCCTCACGGCACTACCGGGTGCCGCCAAGGCGTTGATTTGGCGGCGCTTTCCCGCCGGCAGGCATCCTCGGACACCAGCCCCCGCTGCCCGGGTCCGTCTCGAGTGGCCCGGGTCAGGCCAGGTGCGTGCGGGCCAGATACTCGTGAGACTGCATTTCGAGCAGGCGGCTCCTGGTGCGTTCGAACTCGAAACGCAGGCGCTCCCCCGCATAGAGCGACTCGATCGGCGCGTCCGCGGACAGGATCAGCTTGACGTTATGGTCGTAGAACTCGTCCACCAGCGAGATGAATCTTCGCGCCGCGTTCTCGTCTCTCGTGCTGAAACGGCGGACGTTGGAGATCACCACGGCATGGAAGATCCGTGACAGCTCGATGTAGTCGTTCTGGCTGCGGGGCCCCTCGCAAAGCTCCGCGAACTCGAACCAGGCCACGTCCTCAGCCACCATCCGCGCCCGGATCGTGCGATTCTCGATGACGAGGTCGACGTTCTCCTCCGGCACTTCCGGCGCGAGCGCGTGGAAGCTCTTCGACAGGCTGCGCTCCGCGGCCGCACCCAGCGGCACATGGTAGATCTCCGCCCGCTCGAGAACGCGAAGACGGTAGTCCGTCTCCGTCTCCAGGCGATGCACCCGGGTGTGCGCCTTGATGGATTCGATGGCCGGCAGGAAACGACGCCGCTGCAGTCCGTTCTCGTACAGCCGGTCCGGCTCCACGTTGCTGGTGGCAACCAGCGTCACCCCGCGCGCGAACAGGTGCTCGAAGAGCTCACCCAGGATCATGGCGTCGCCGATGTCAGAGACGAAGAACTCGTCGAAGCAGATCACGCTCGTCTCCTCGGCAATCCCTTCGGCGACCGTCTTCAGGGGGTCGCTGGTGCCTGAAAGCTCCGTCAGCTCCCGGTGCACACGCTGCATGAACCGGTGGAAGTGCATTCGCAGCCGATCGTGCTCGGGCAGGCACTCGTAGAACAGGTCCATGAGCATGGTCTTGCCCCGACCAACACCGCCCCACAGGTAAAGACCCTTGATCGGTCCTTCCTGGCGCCGGCCGAGCAGCCCGAAGAATCGCCGATCACGTTTCTCGCGCGCCTTCAGAATCTGAAAGAGGGCTTCCAGCAGGTCCACGACCCGCCGCTGCTCGGGGTCTTCGAAAAACTGTGGTTCGGCCAGTAGTTGTTGATATTTTTCTACTGGAGTCATGCAGGCGACTTTAGCCGCTCCATCTGGACCGGACAACGAGCGGCCCGACGCAGTAGAGCCGGGATCCTCCCGAACGTCTGCCCACGCGGTCGATCAGCCCTCGTTGTGATCGAGCCCTCGGATCCTGAGCTCCGCCGCCCGCGCATGCGCCGCGAGCCCCTCGCCGTGGGCGAGCACCGCGGAGTGCCGCGCCAGCGCCTCGCTACCCTGTGCGCTCAAGCGGACCACCGAGCTTCGCTTCTGAAAATCGTACACGCCCAGCGGCGATGAGAACCGCGCCGAACCGTAGGTCGGCAGCACGTGGCTCGGACCAGCCATGTAGTCGCCCATCACCTCCGGCGAGTGCGCGCCGACGAAGATGGCGCCGGCGTGCCGGACCCGCTCGACCCAGGGTTCAGGATCGGACAGGCACAGCTCGAGATGCTCGGGCGCGATGCGATTTGCGAGCTGCATCGCTTCCTCGAGATCCCGGGTTGCAATCAGCGCGCCCCGCCTCGCGAGCGAAGCGGCAATGGTCCGCCGCCGCGGCTCGGCAATCAGCAGCCTCTGCATCGCCCGTTCCACCTCATCCAGATAGCCGGCGTCCGGACACAGCAGAAGTGATTGGGCCGCCTCGTCGTGCTCCGCCTGGGAGAACAGATCCATCACGATCCAGTCCACCGGCGTGCTGCCATCGGCGATGATCAGCACCTCGCTCGGCCCGGCGACCATATCGATGCCGACCTCGCCGTAAACGAGCCGTTTGGCGGCCGCCACGAACACGCCACCCGGACCGACGATCTTGTCCACTTTCGGCACCGTCTCCGTGCCGATGGCGAGTGCGGCGATGGCCTGTGCCCCGCCGATCGTGAATCCCCGGTCCACACCGGCCACGTGTGCGGCCGCCAGCACCAGGTCGTTGCGTTCGCCGTCCGGCGTGGGCACGGTCATGACGATCTCGCCCACACCCGCGACCCGGGCCGGCACAGCCGTCATCAGCACGGTGGACGGATAGCTGGCCTGGCCGCCGGGAACGTAGATACCGACGCGGTCGACGGGGGTCACCTTCTGCCCGAGGCGATTGCCGAGGGCATCGACGAAGGTCCAGGGCTCCGTCAGCTGATGCTCGTGATAGACGCGGATCCGCTCCGCAGCCGCGGCGAGCGCGGCCCGTTCGGGCTCGCCGATCCGGTCCCAGGCGGCCTGAAAGTCGGCCGCCGAGAGCGCCGTGTCCAGCATGTTCGCCACGTCCAGCCGGTCGAAGCGGCAGGTGAGCTCGAGCAGAGCGACGTCCCCTTCGCGCCTGATCCGGCCGATGATGTCGCGGGCCGTTGCAAGCACGTCGCTGTCCTCGGCGACGTCCCACGCAAGCAGCGCATCGAGCGACTTCTCGAACTCCGGCGCACCCGTGCTCAGGCGTGCGACCCTCAGTGGCTCCGGCTCACCCATCCGGGCCGCCTTCCAGCGCCGCGAGCAGCGCCTGGACCTCGCCGAAGCGGGTCTTCATCGAGGCCCGATTGACGATCACCCGGGTGGAGATCTCGGCGATGGTGTCGAGCGCTACCAGTCCGTTGGCTTTCAGCGTGTTTCCGGTGTCGACGATGTCGACGATGCAGTCGGACAGATTCATCAGCGGCGCGATCTCCATTGCCCCGGAAAGCGGGATGATGGTGACCTGGCGGCCCTGCCGCTCGAACCAGGCGCGTGTCACGTTCACGAACTTGGTCGCGACCCTGAGGGGCTTTCTCGCATCCCGCCCGCGGGCCAGATCGCTCTCGACAGGCGCAGCGGTCATCAGCCGGCAGCGACCGATGCCCAGATCGAGCCGCTCATAGAAGTGCGTGCCGCCGCCGTATTCCATGATGGTGTCCTTGCCCGTGATACCGACGTCCGCGGCCCCGTATTCCACGTAGGTGGGCACGTCCGAGCCGCGCATCACCACCAGACGATGGCCGCCGGTTCGGCTGTCGAAGATGAGCTTGCGGCTCCGATCGGGATCCTCGGTCGGCTCGAGGCCCGCGCGCGTCAGTAACGGCAGGCATTCGGCCAGGATGCGGCCGCGGTTGAGGGCGATGGTCAGTCCCATGTGATTCGTGTCCCGATGCCGCTCGTTCAACGGACCCGCTGCACGTCCGCGCCGAGCTGCTTCAGCTTCTCCTCGATGGTCTCGTAGCCGCGATCGATGTGATAGATGCGATCGATGAGCGTGGTGCCCTCCGCCATCAGCGCGGCCACCACTAGGCTGAAAGACGCCCTGAGATCGGTGGCCATCACCGGCGCCGCCTTCAGGCGCTCCACCCCGTGCACCAGGGCCGTCGACGGACTCGTAAGCTCGATGTCAGCGCCCAGCCGGTTGATCTCCTGGACGTGCATGAAGCGGTTCTCGAAGATCGTCTCGGTCACCCGGCTGTCGCCCTCGGCGATGGCGTTCATGGCCAGGTACTGGGCCTGCATGTCGGTGGGAAAGCCCGGATACACGTCCGTCTCGATGTCTACCGCCCGCGGCCGGCGGCCGTGCATGTCGAGCTCGATCACGCCTTCGCCTCGACGGATCTCGGCCCCGGAGCAGGTGAGCTTGTCGAGCACCGCATCGAGCGTGTCGGGTGCCGCATCGGTGAGACGCACCCGGCCGCCGGTGGCAGCCGCCGCGATCAGATACGTGCCGGCCTCCACCCGATCGGGCATCACGTCGAAGCGGCACCCGGACAGCCGCTCCACCCCTTCGACGACCAGATTGGCGGTACCCTGACCGCTGATCCGCGCCCCCATCGCGTTCAGGAAGTTCGCCAGGTCGACGATTTCAGGCTCCCTGGCGGCGTTCCCGATCCGGGTCGTTCCCTCCGCCAGAGTCGCCGCCATGAGCACGTTCTCGGTGCCGCCGACGGTCACCAGGTCGAAGGTGATGTCGGCGCCGCGCAGGCGGCCTTCCACCTCCGCTCGTACGTAACCCTCCTCTACGCTGATGCTGGCCCCCATCGCGGAAAGCCCTTTCAGGTGCTGATCCACCGGCCGGGCCCCGATGGCGCAGCCGCCCGGCAGGGACACCTCGGCACGCCCGAAGCGCGCCAACAGTGGTCCCAGCACCACGAACGAGGCGCGCATGGTCTTGACCAGCTCGTACGGTGCTTTCAGTGACTTTAGGTCCGCGGCGGTCACCTCCACGCGCATCTTCTCATCCAGCACGACGTCCGCCCCCAGGCAACCCAGCAGCTCGATCATGGTGGTCACGTCGTGCAGATGCGGCACGTTGCCGATACTGACCGGCTCATCGGTAAGCAGGGTGCCCGCGAGTATCTTCAGCGCCGAGTTCTTTGCCCCGGAGACGCGCAGGCTGCCGGAGAGGGTCCGGCCGCCGGTGATGAGCAGCTTGTCCACATCAGCTCCCGGTGGCTTCGGAGGGCGTCTGGGCGCGGATGGTCACCGCATGCAGGCGACCGTCCCGGATGTACTCCTCGATACACGCGTACACCTTCTGCTGCTTCTGAACCCGCGAGAGGTTTTCGAATGCATCGCTGACCACGGTGATCAGCGCGCGATTGCCGTCCACGAGCACGTCCACGTCGGCGCCCTCGATCTTCGCGCGAACAGCCTCTGCAATTTCCTCGTTCATGATTCCCCGCGTCTCGGTCAGGCGCTCGCCTCGATGGGCAGGAGGTCGGTGAGATCCGAGACCTCGATGATGTTCATCACACCGGTAGGCACCTTGGTGAAGCTCACCACCTTGCCATGGGTATGGGCGTAGCGGAACCACCCAACCAGGAGCGCCACCACGGCGGAGCTCGACGTCGCGAGCGCGCTCAGGTCGAAGACAGGCTCGTCGTTCTGATCGATGTACTCCTCTCCGGTCGCGCGAACGGCCATCAGGTTCTCGAAGTCCACGTGCTCGGGCAGCATGAAGGCGCGCGGCATCAGCTCGCGCTGTCGGCGCCGCCGGGATCCGCCGCGACTTTTCGGCCCGCCGCGGTTTTTGCCTGGCCCGCCGCCGCTTTTGCCTGGCCCGCCGCCGCTTTTGCCTGGCCCGCCGCGGCTTTTTCCTGGCCCGCCGCGCCTTTTTCCTGGCCCGCTGCGGCTCTTTCCTGGCCCGCCGCGGCGCTCTGCCGGGCCGGCCCGGAGCCTCGGGGCGATTTCTCCTCGTCACCGGTGCCGGTGTCCAGGGTGCCGAGGCTGGCCACCCAGCCGTCGATCACCCGGTCCATGTCGCCGCCGTACTGCGGGTCGTTGACCGCACTGGCGAACTGATTGCGATATGTCAGACCCATGTTGATGCCGTTGATGATGATGTTGCGAACCTGCCAGCCGCCGTCGTCGGAGCGGGCCATGGAGTAGACGACCGGATAGACGTCTCCCTCCGAGCGGATCTCCTGCTTCACGCTGGCGCGGTCGGGATACCTCGACGGAAGCTCCGACGGCACGATGTTCACACCGCCGTTGTTGAACTCGGTCAGCGCCTTTGCATATGTACGCAGCAGGCTCTCCTTGAAGCCTTCCTCGAAGCGTTTGCGCTGCTCGGGCGTCGCCCGTTTGTAGTAAACGGCCATGACGCTGCGCGCGAAGCGCGGAAAGTCGATGACCGGATCGAGCAGCTCTTCCACCGCGTCGTAGAACCGTTCCGGATCCTGGTCGACATAGCTCTTCGCTTCGTCGATCAGCGTCAGCATGCGCTGCGTGGTCTGATCCACCACCGCCTCCGGCTCGTTCAGCTGCGCGCCGGCCGCCCCGGCACCGAACAGCATCACCAGCGTGAAAACAACCCCCGCGGCGCGTGCCGCGAAGCCCCCAGCAGATTGGATGAAACAGCGCAACATCACCTCACATCTCCATCAGGACGACCCGAGTCGGGTGACCAGGTCGCCGATCAGGTTCTCCAGCACCAGAGCGCCCTGGGTATCCTCGATCATGCCACCGTCCGCCAGGGTCTCCTCCTCCGCGCCGGGCAGCAGGCTCACGTATCGGGCGCCCAGTATACCTTCGGTGAGGATCTGAGCCCCGGTATCGACAGACAAGTTGCCTGGCTTGCCATTGATTTCCAGAGAAACCACGGCTTCGCCATAGGCCATGTCCACGTCGATCCGCGACACCCGACCGATGGTGACACCGGCCATGCTGACCTTGGCGCGCGGCCTGAGCCCGGCCACGTCGTTGAACCGGGCCGTGACCACGTAGGAATCACCGCTCGTACCGAGGCTGACCCCGCTGACCTTCACGGCGAGAAAAACGAGCGCCAGCGCCCCGGCCAGCACAAAGGCACCCACGCTGATTTCGACGGTTCGCATCCGCATTACTTGAATTCTCCGTACATGCTCAGGGTCAGAATGAAGTCCAGGGCGAGCACCATGACCGACGAGGTGACCACCGTGCGCGTCGTGGAGAGCCCGATACCTTCCGCCGTGGGTTCCGTATCGTATCCCTGGAAGACCGCGATCCACGTCACCACCGCGGCGAAGATCACGCTCTTGACCATGCCCTTGCCCACGTCGTTCCAGAGCTCCACGCTGTCCTGCATACCTGACCAGAAGTTGCCGGAGTCCGAACCGAGCCATTGAACCGCAACGACCATGCCGCCGTAGATGGCCACCACGTTGAACACCGCAGTCAGGAGCGGCATGCTGATCACCCCTGCCCACAGCCTCGGCGCGACGATGCGCCGAAGGGGATCCACGCCCATCATCTCCATGCTGGCCAGCTGCTCCGTGGCCTTCATCAGCCCGATCTCCGCGGTGATTGCCGAGCCGGCTCGTCCGGCAAAGAGGAGACCCGTAACGACCGGGCCCAGTTCCCTCAGCAGAACGAGCGCGAGCCCGAGCCCCACCGCGTCCTCCGCCCCGAAGCGCGAGAGCTGTGTGTAGAACTGCAGCGCGATGACGGCGCCGATCGAGAATGCCGAGAGCACGATGATGATGAGCGACAGCACGCCCACGTTGTAGATCTGGCGTATCAGCAGCGGCAGGTCCACCAGCCGCGGCAAGCCCCAGACCGCCGTCGCCCACATGATGCTGGCACGACCCAGGCTCGACAGCCGCTCGAGGCTCCTGTCGCCGACGGTGCGCACGAAATCAATCACCGGGCGTGCCTCCGAGCAGATCGTAGGCGAGCTCGTCCGCCGGATAGTGGAACGGCACGGGTCCATCGGGCGAGCCCGTGATGAACTGTCTGACCCGGGGGGACTCGTGGTTGGCGAGCTCCGAGGGCTGCCCGCCGGCGACCAGCTTGCCGCCGTCCAGAATGTAGATTTCGTCCGAGATGCTGGCCGTCTCGTGGATGTCGTGCGAGACCACCAGACTGGTGGCATCAAGGGCCGCGTTCAAACGCTGAATCAGCGCTACCACCACCCCCATGGAGATCGGATCCTGACCCGTGAACGGCTCGTCGTACATCAGCAGGCACGGGTCCAGGGCGATCGCCCTCGCCAGCGCGACCCGGCGCGACATGCCGCCCGACAGCTCGCTCGGCATCAGGTCGCGGGCGCCACGCAGGCCGACGGCATTGAGCTTGAGCAGCACCAGATCCCGGATGACGTCGTCCGGCAGATCGGTGTGGACGCGCAGCGGAAACGCCACGTTCTCGAACACGCTCAGATCGGTGAACAACGCCGACGACTGAAACAGCATGCCGATGTCCTTGCGCAGCTCCAGAAGCTCCGCCCGCTTCAATCGGGTAACGTCGAGTCCGCGGACGATCACCTCGCCGGCATCCGGCTTGATCTGGCCGCCTATGATTCTGAGCAGGGTCGTCTTGCCGCAGCCGCTCGGACCCATCAGGGCCGTGATGCGACCCCGAGGCACGGTCATGTTGAGCTGATCGAAGATCAGCCGGTCACCTCGCCTGAACACCAGGTCGCGAATCTCGATCAGATTTTCTTCCGCCAATTCCCAGCGTCCCGTCAGCAACGTGCAACGAATGCTCCGGGCCCTTCCCTGCCCGGTTCGTGAGCCCTGCGGCCACCTCCAAAAAATGACCCGCCACTATACCACCGCGCACGTCGCGAAACGCGTGCCGCGAAACGCGCGCCGTTACCCGTTTTCACATCCGGCAGCGGTTGGCGTTACGAAGCGTAACGACTAAAGTGCTGGCTTGTTCTACCAAACTGACAATCCGATCAATCCCTCATGTGGTTCCTGATTCTGACCCTGATTCTGGGGTTCATCGCCCTGGTCTGGAGCGCGGACAAATTCCTCTCCGGCGCGGCCAGCACAGCGAACCATCTCGGCGTTTCCAAGATGCTGATCGGCCTGACCGTGGTGTCCGTCGGCACGTCCGCCCCGGAGATCCTCGTCTCGACCGCCGCCTCCATTGAAGGAAAAGGGCTTCTCGCCATCGGCAACGCCATCGGCTCCAACATTGCCAACATCGGCCTGGTGCTCGGCATCACGGCCATCATTGCCCCGCTGCCGTTCTCGCAGACGGTGCTCAAGGCCGAGCTGCCCTGGCTGCTCGGTGCGACCTTTCTCGCGTTGATTCTCATGTTTGATCTGTACCTGTCGCCGATCGACGGCATCCTGCTGCTGAGTGGCCTCGGGCTGATCCTCTGGCGTCTGGTACGGAACCAGCAGCACGCCGGCGCCGACGTCTCGGAGAGCATTAAGGAAGAGCTCGACGAGCTGCAGCACATGCCGAGAGGTCAGGCCTTCTTCTGGCTGATCGCCGGTCTGCTGGTGCTGCTGGTCAGCGCCGAGGTGCTGGTCTGGTCGGCAACGCAGATCGCCGAGGCGCTGGGTGTGAGCGAGCTGATCATCGGTCTGACCATCGTCGCCGTCGGCACCAGCCTGCCGGAGCTCGCCGCCACGGTCGGCTCCGCGATCAAGGGCCATTCCGACATCGCCATTGGTAACGTGGTCGGCTCCAACATTCTGAACATCCTCGCCGTGCTCGCCATACCGGGTCTGATCGGCGGCACGGAGATCGACATCGTCGCGCTCTGGCGCGACTGTGGAATGATGCTCGCACTGACCCTGCTGCTGGCTCTGTTTGCCTACGCCATCGGCTCCCAGGCGGTGATCACCCGGTTCGAGGGCCTGGTCATGCTGGCGGGGTGGGTTGGTTACAACCTGCTGCTCGTCAACCAGGCCGGGGCCTGGACGCCAGGCTCTTGAAGCTTCCGGCCGCACTCGTCGACCTGGCCCGATCGGTCGAGCTGGTCAGCTTCGACGTGGACGGCGTGCTCACCGACGGCCGCATCATCTACACGGACGACGGTCGCGAGATCAAAGCGTTTCATGTCCAGGACGGCGCGGCCCTCAAGCTGCTGCTCGCGAGCGGCATCGAGGTCGCGCTGCTCACCGGGCGGACCTCGCCGATCGTCGAGCGTCGCGCGGCCGAGCTCGGGATCCGTCACCTGCAGCAGGGCCTCGATGACAAGCGTCCGGCGCTCGAGGACCTGGCCGGGAAGCTCGACATTCCCCTCGCGCGGGTCGCCCACGTCGGCGACGACCTGCCGGACCTGCCGCTGTTCGACCTGGTCGGCTTCCCGATCAGCGTTCCGAACGGGCACCCGGCGGTGACCGCCCGGGCGCGATACGTCACCGAGACACCTGGCGGCAGCGGTGTCGCCCGGGAG
>JASFLG010000026.1:0-16593 GCA_050118205.1 Pseudomonadales bacterium | reverse complement strand
CCTCTCCCGTGACGGGCTCCAGGGGCTCGCCATCCGGTCCCTGGATCTGGTGATCGAACGCCGCCTGCAGGCTGGTTTCGTCAGCGACCTCCTCCTCAAGACCCATGCTCAATGTAGCGCGGGTAAAGTAGCGACAACATGGCCACCAGGATGCGGATGCAACGGGCGAGTCACGATACCGACGCGGTCCATTGAAATCGTGCGCGCGGCCGCCGGTTGCCCGGTACGACGGGTCATCCGTTTGATGACGGTGCTTCGGTTCGTACAATGTGTGGCAAGAGAGAGGGGGAGCGAACCATGCCGTGGATTCGTGTGGGTGTGATGTTCATTGTGGTGGCGTGGCTTGCGGGGTGCACGGAACCTCGGACGCCGGAATCCGGCGCGCCACCGGTGGAGGGAGCCGGTCCTGCAGGGGATCCGGATGTTCAGGCAACCGCCGCCGGGAAGCCGCAGAACCCGTCGCCCCTGTTCGAGACCACTTATGAGTCGGTGGCCATCTCGCCGGCGCGCAACGCCGAACGGGTCGCGCTTTTCGGCGACCTGCATGTGCATACCCGCTACAGCTTCGACGCGTTCGCCTTCGGCACCCTGGCGAGCCCTTCGGACGCCTACCGCTACGCCAAGGGCGAACCGATTCGCCACCCCGCCGGATTCACCATGAAGCTGCCGGCGCCGCTGGATTTCCTCGCGGTGACGGACCACGCGATGTTTCTCGGCGCTGCGGCCCAGGCCGCCGACACGAGCACGGCGTTCTCGAGCCTGGCCCTGGCCGAGCCTCTTCACGATCTGAACCGACCGGAAAACCTGACCCCCGCCAGTATCCCGGACCGGGGCCGACGCTTCTCCTCATTCATTCCCGACGCGGTCCAGGCCATGCGGGACGGATCCGTTCCTGCTTCCACGTTCGACGGCATCGCCCGATCCGCCTGGCAGGACATCATCGAGGCGGCAGAAGCCCACAACGATCCAGGGAAGTTCAGCACGTTCGTCGCGTACGAGTACACGAGTGCCACCGACGAGCGGGGCAACCTGCACCGGAATGTGGTCTTCCGAAGTGGCGACCGGGTTCCGGGGGTTCCGTTCTCGCGGTTCCACTCCCAGAATCCGGAAGGCCTCTGGGCATGGATGGACGCGCTGCGCAGCCAGGGCGTCGACAGCATCGCCATCCCGCACAACTCCAATGGCTCGAACGGTGCCATGTTCATGCTCACCGACTGGGCCGGGAATCCCATCGACAGCGAGTACGCCGGCACCCGGATACGCAATGAACCGCTCGTCGAGGTGACCCAGATCAAAGGCACATCGGAGACGCATCCCCTGCTGTCTCCGAACGATGAGTGGGCGGACTTCGAAATCATGCCGTATCGGATCGCGACCACCCTGCACAGCGAGGAGAACGGCAGTTACGTCCGCCAGGCCTATCTCCGGGGCCTGAAGCTGGAGGCGGAGATCGGTGCCAACCCTTACAAATTCGGCCTGATCGGGTCGTCAGACACCCACAACGCGGCGGGTTCCTTCGAGGAAAGCAACTTCTTTTCCAAGATCGGCCTGCTCGACGCCACACCGGCCCTGCGCGGTTCCGTACCGCTCGGCGAGGAGGCCCGCCGACGGGCGGCCGAGAGTGGCCTGCAGCAGCGCCTCAAGGAGGTCGATGGCCAGATCTACCGAAACGGTGCCCAGCAGACCTGGGGTGCATCGGGTCTGGCGGGCGTGTGGGCCGAGGAGAACACCCGCGATGCCATATTCAGTGCCTTCCGGCGCAAGGAAACCTTCGCCACCAGCGGCCCACGTCTGCGATTGCGCCTGTTCGCGGGTTACGATTATCCCGAGACCCTGACGGATCGGCAGAACTGGGTGCGGCTGGCCTACGCCGGCGGGGTCTCCATGGGTGGCGACCTTTACGGTCGTGACGACGACGCGCCGGTGTTCGCCGTCTGGGCGGCTCGGGATGCCAGGAGCGCTCCGCTGCAGCGCCTGCAGATCATCAAGGGTGCCATGGTGGGTGGCGAAATGCGGGAGACGGTCTTCGACGTCGCCTGCTCAGACGGCCTCGCCGTGGACCCGGCAACGAACCGCTGCCCGGACAATGGGGCCCGGGTGGATCTCGGTGACTGCTCCTTCCCCGAGGACTTCGGGGCGGGCGAGCTCGCCACCACGTGGCGCGACCCGACATTTGACCCGGACGAGCGGGCGTTCTACTACGTGCGTGTGCTGGAAAACCCGACCTGTCGCTGGTCGACGTGGGATGCCGTACGCAACGGCACCCCACCGCGCCCCGACCTGCACCCCACCATTCAGGAGCGGGCCTGGTCGTCACCCATCTGGTACACGCCGCAGGGTTGATCAGCCGTTGCGCGGCCGGAAGGCAAGCAGCGCATTGCCCGACGCCTCACGTCTACCCGGCCTGTCCATAGCTTCTGTCAATTGTTCCGTTTGAAACAATCGATTTGATGCATACCATTCCAGCCGCTTAGTCTTGCGGTCGTTCACGCCGATTCGCCGACCCGCACAGCTCGGGCGGGGGCGTTCGGTCTATCGAGCACAAAGGAGGTGCTTTCATGTTACGACGAGTTCTGTCTACCTGCGCCCTGCTGTCTGCGACGATCTCTATCCTGATGGTGACGGCACCTGCTATCGCCGAGGGCGAGGTGAAACCCAATTCGTTCTGGTGGCCCGAGCAGCTGGATTTGAGCCCGCTTCGTCAGCACGCCGAGGAGTCCAACCCCCTGAGCGATCAGTTCGACTATGCCCGGGCCTTCAGCGCCCTGGACCTCGATGCGGTCAAGAACGACATCGAGGACGTGATGACCACGTCTCAGGACTGGTGGCCGGCAGATTACGGTCACTATGGTCCGTTCTTCATCCGGATGGCCTGGCACAGCGCTGGCACTTACCGCGTGGCCGATGGCCGCGGCGGCGCCGGTGGTGGGCAGCAGCGGTTCGATCCGCTGAACAGCTGGCCGGACAATGCCAACCTGGACAAGGCGAGGCGTCTGCTCTGGCCGGTCAAGCAGAAGTACGGCGCAAGCCTGTCCTGGGCCGACCTGATGGTTCTGACCGGCAACGTGGCGCTCGAGTCCATGGGCTTCAAGACCTTTGGCTTCGCCGGTGGTCGGGAAGACGACTGGGAGCCCGATCTGGTGTACTGGGGCCCGGAGCAGCAGTGGCTCGCCGATGAGCGGTATACCGGTGACCGGATGCTGGAAAACCCGCTCGCAGCGGTTCAGATGGGTCTCATCTACGTGAATCCGGAAGGTCCGAACGGCAATCCCGATCCGATTCTGGCTGCCAGGGACATCCGCGAAACGTTCGGCCGCATGGCGATGAATGACGAGGAGACGGTTGCCCTCATCGCCGGTGGGCACACGTTCGGCAAGGCCCACGGCGCTGTGAAAGCGGATTGCGTTGGCGCGGAGCCCGCCGCAGCCCCCATCGAGCAGCAGGGTCTGGGCTGGGAGAACAAGTGCGGCAGCGGCAAAGGCGTCGACGCTATGACCAGTGGCCTCGAAGGCGCCTGGTCGGTCAACCCGACGGTGTGGACCACGCAGTACCTGGACAACCTGTTCAACTTCGAATGGGTGCAGACGCGCAGTCCCGCCGGCGCTATCCAGTGGATTCCGGCCGACGGTCAGGGCGCGAACCTGGTACCGGACGCGCATGACCCTTCGAAGCGCCACGCGCCCATCATGTTCACCACGGACCTCGCGCTGAAGATGGATCCCGCCTATCGGAAGATCTCGAAGCGCTTTCAGGAGAACCCGGACGCTTTCGAGCTCGCCTTCGCCAAGGCCTGGTTCAAGCTGACCCATCGCGACATGGGCCCGCGGTCGCGCTATCTCGGCAGCGAGGTACCGGATGAGGCCCTGATCTGGCAGGATCCGGTGCCCGCCGCCGACTACGCAATGATCGATGGGGACGACGTCGCTGCCCTGAAGGCGGCGATCCTCGACTCGGGGCTCACCGTCCCGGAACTGGTTCGCACCGCCTGGGCATCCGCTGCGAGCTTCCGTGGCACCGACATGCGGGGCGGCGCGAATGGCGCCCGAATCCGTCTGGCACCGCAGAAGGACTGGGCGGTCAACGATCCCAAGGCGCTGGCCAGGGTGCTCGGCCGGCTGGAAGGCATCCAGAAGGAGTTCAATCGATCGGCAGGCGGCGATAAGCACGTTTCGCTCGCCGACGTGATCGTTCTGGCTGGCTCCGCAGCGGTCGAGCAGGCCGCCAGGACGGCGGGCTACGAGGTGGCTGTACCATTCCTGCCGGGCCGTACCGATGCCACGCAGGCGCAGACGGACGTGGCTTCTTTTGCCGTGCTCGAGCCTGGGGCGGATGGATTCCGCAACTACTTTGCTGCCGGCAGCTACCGGTCACCGGCGGTGGCGCTCGTCGACCGCGCCGACCTGCTGACCCTGACGGTGCCCGAGATGACCGTCCTCGTCGGCGGCATGCGCGTGCTGAACGCCAATGCAGGCGGCACGGCGCACGGTGTGCTCACCGACCGCCCGGGGCAGCTCACCAACGACTTCTTCGTGAACCTGCTCGACATGTCCACGCAGTGGTCGAAGTCCGCCGAGACCGAAGGCGTCTACGACGGGCGCGACCGCAGCTCGGGCGCGCAGAAGTGGACGGCTACGCCGGTGGACCTCATCTTCGGGTCGAACTCGGAGCTGCGTGCGGTGGCCGAGGTCTACGCGTCGGACGACGCGGGCGAGAAGTTCGTGCGCGACTTCGTCGCTGCCTGGACCAAGGTGATGAATCTCGACCGTTTCGACCGGTCCGACGCCTGAGGCTATCCCCGGGGTCGCAGGGACATTCCCTGCGACTCCGGCTTGCCGCTAGGCTTCAGCGATCCACTGGCGCGCCTGGGACGCCTCCGAGGTGGGAAAGACCCGCATCTCTCCCGGCATCAGGAAGCTGAAAGCCCTGATGGTGTGCCGGATCCAGTCGACGTCCGTGACGACGGCCATCCTTTCCCATCGGCTCAGATGTTCGACGCCGATGCGGAAATCCTCCCACATCGCGCCCGCATCGATGCCCGCGAAGTCGCCCCCGACCTGATAGTAAAGACGGATCTTCTTGTGCTGATCCAGAGCCTTTCGGACCGCGGGCACCAGAACGGCATCGTAGTCGGCTTTCGTCACGTGACCGCTGCAGACGACCGCGATCACGTTGTCGGCAAATCCATCGAGGGGTTCGATCATGGAATGACTCCTTACCGGTTGATCAAGACCTGACGGTCGGACAAGCGGGGCGCCGTTCAGTTCCCGTTCATGTCCGGAATCAACACTACCCTCCGTGAAGGGATGCTGCCCAGGAGTCTGATATGACAATCCATAGCTCGAGCGACTCCCGCGGGACGAAGCTCCGCGCCCTGTGCCTCTGGTTGCCGCTGATGGCAGGTTGCCTGCCGGCCGGATGCACGGCATTGGATGGCGTGAACGTGGGCGCAAACATCCCCATTGGCGGCCCGGTGAACGTCGGCGTAAACAAGACGATCGGCTCGCAAGGTGGAACGCCGCCTGCCCAGACGCAGCCGCGCCCGAGCTCCGTCATCTCGGAGGATCAGCAGGACCAGACGGAGTCGACATCCCCTTGACCGGCGCCGGCCCTGCGCGAAGGGAGATCCTGCCGTCAGTCCCGGTGAGGCTCGCGGCGGCCGGCGGGATCCTGCCGGTAGTAGCGCGCCAGCTGGTCGTAGACTTCGGGGTAGGTCAGCTTCAGCTTGTGGGGTGCGAGAAAGAAGACTTCCGTAACGACGGCGAAGAACTCCGCAGGGTTGGTGGCCGCGTAGGGATTGAACGGCGTGTGGTGCCGTTGCTCGACCAGGTGGCTGAAATGCCCGAAAGCCGCCGAGAACACGGCAGCCCAGATTTTCGTAGACATATCCGCGTGCAGCGGCGGATGTCCGTTGCTCGTCCCATCCAGGAAGTCCAGCTTGTGCGCGAACTCGTGAAGCACCACGTTGCGCCCCGTACCGGGGCTTTCCGCGCCGGGTCGCGCGTCCTGCCATGAGAGGACCACGGGGCCACGGTGACTCGCTTCCCCATCAAGTGCCATGATCCGCTCGTGCACCACGCCGACGCCGTCCCGGTAATCGTGCCGGGCCACGAACGCGCCCGGATACAGAATGATTGACGCCCAGCCGGGGTACACCTCGGTCTCGAGCGCGGCGTCCAGATTCAACACGAGCAGACAGGCCTGGGCGGCAACCGCGATCCGCATGAACTCGTCGATCACCAGCTCGTGCGTGCCGTAGAACCGCTTGCTGTGCAGGAACAGCGCCACCAGCTCGCGGAGGTGGCCGAGCTCTGCCTCGTTCAGACCTGCGAGCGCGTCGATTTCCGCGGTTACGCGGTGCCACAGCGCCTCATCGACGGGATGGCGTGTGATGATCCGTGTGCGCCTCCACCTGCGTATTGTCGCGATCAGTGTGCTCAAGCCTTCTCCCTCACTCTGAACATTGCGGACGGTAAGGAGGTCGGTGTTGCCGCAGTGTTTTTGCACGGCCGCCTGCCGTCTGTCGAGGTGGATGTGAAGTACACGACCGCGCGCACAGTTCGGGTACACCGCTGAGGTAACATATTCGAGCCCGGACGCTTGGGATCAGCGCGCGGGCAGTTGACTGTCAGCCGCACAGGATTTGCCCAATGAGTTCCAATGCTTCTGCCATATCAGAGAAGTTTTCACCATCTTCTGACACCGGATTCTTTGCACGCTGGACGCCTCTGTCGATCGTGTTCGGCTGTGACTTGAGGACGCTGGCGCTGTTCCGGATCAACCTGGCGCTGCTGATCCTGGTGGATCTCGGTCTGCGCGCCCGATTTCTGACTGCGCACTACACGGACCAGGGCATACTGCCCCGCGCCGATTATCTTGCGATTCTGCACGGCGGCGTCACGTCGCTGCATTTCATGGGCGGATCGACGCTGGTGCAGGGGCTCCTGTTCCTGGTCGCCGCGCTGGTTGCGCTGTCCCTGCTGGTCGGTTACCGGACGCGCCTGGCAACGATCGTGAGCTGGGCCCTCCTGCTGTCTCTCGAGAACCGCAACCACATCATCCTGCAGGGCGGAGATGGCCTCCTGGCGCTGCTTCTGTTCTGGGGTATGTTTCTGCCACTCGGGGCCCGCTTTTCGGTCGACCGGGCTCTCGGCACCGGGGATGCAACCTCAGACAATCGGTTCTTCTCGGCAGCAACGGTCGCGTTGCTGATCCAATGCATGTGCGTCTATTTCTTCACCGCGCTGCTGAAGAACTCTCCCGTCTACATTCCCGACGGCACCGCCGTGTACTACGCACTGCAGCTTGATGCCTTCGCCACCCCCATTGGCCACTGGCTCGCCAATTTTCCGCTCATCATGCAGGCCCTGACCTACTACGTCTGGTGCCTCGAGATTCTCGGTCCGATTCTGATCTTCCTGCCGGTGCTCTTCCTGCCTTTCCGGCTCGTCACCCTGTTCTTCCTCATCATCATGCATATCGGCTTCTTTCTGTGCCTCGAGATCGGGCTGTTCCCGGCTATCAGCATTACCTCTCTACTCACATTTCTGCCGGGACGAATCTGGGATTGGCTCGGTGAGCGCCTGGACCGCGGCGGCAGCGCACCGATACAGGTCTTCTACGACGGGAAGTGCGATTTCTGCCGGAAGGTCTGCGACCTGCTGAGGGTGTTTCTCATTCTGCCCGGGGTCGTCGCCAGACCTGCGCAGGACGACGATCGAGCAAACCAGCTGATGGAAGCGAATGACTCCTGGGTTGTCGTGGACGCTCAGGGAACCGTGCATTTGCGGTGGGCGGCACTGGTCTGGCTCTGTCGGCGGTCGCCGATTTTCTGGCCGGTCGGCGCGGCCATCGAGCGGCTGGGGCGTGTCGGCGATCGAATCTATGGCCTAATCGCTCGCAACCGATGGCGTTTCTCCGGTTTCACCGGCCGCTGGCTGCGATATCGGGAGGTGCACTACGAACCGACCCTGGGATCCAACCTGGTGGTGGTCTTCTTCCTGCTGCTGGTCCTGCGGGCGAACCTGAACACGGTCGGCGTAAACATTCCGATTCCGGACACGATTCGGGCGATCTACCCGACCCTGCGTCTCTACCAGAACTGGAGCATGTTTGCGCCCTATCCCCGCACCGCGGATACCTGGCTGGTACCGATGGCGACGCTGAAAAACGGCATGGTGGTAGATCCGCGCTACGAAACCATGAAGGATCCGGACTTCGAGAAGCCGCCTTCGGCCCGAGCGTTTTATCCCAGCTACCGCTGGCGCAAGTTTACGAATCTCACACTCGAAGACGAGAACGCGGCATACCGTCCCCTCTATGCGCAGTACCTGTGCCGCAAGTGGAATTCGGTGAACGCGAAGGAGTTTCAGATCGAATCCATGCGGATCCTGGTGGTGAAGGAACCCACCCTGCCGAACTACGAGCCGTCTGAGCGCACTCGCTACCTGTACTGGGAGGGCGACTGCGACGCGTTTCAGCGCATGCAGCGATTCGACGAAGCACCGGAGGCGCTCTGATTGGCAGATCGCCTGCTGGATGGCGGAGAAGAACTGGCAGGCAAAGAAAAACCGCGGCAGTTGCCGCGGTCTTCCTTCAATCGAAACCGGAGTGTCAGGTGCGCTTGCGGCGGGTCAGACCCAACCCCAAGAGGCCCAGACCGAGCAGAGCCAGCGAGCCAGGCTCAGGCATCGTCACGTCCGTGCCCGTGTCCTGACCGGTGTCCGTACCCGGAAGGTTCATGCTGAGCAGAGACCCGATCTTGTTACCGTCGGCGTCGACGAACAGAATCTTCAGGTGCGGGCCGTTAGAGCCGAAAGCCAGATCGGCGCCGGTCACGTCGATCGTGAAGTCCATCGGGTCGGTCAGCGGAACGGGCGGAGCTGCCGTGAAGCAGATGCCGCCGGAGTCCCCGCCGGCGCAGCCATTGGCATTCAGCTCGTTGACCGAAGCCGACCACGTACCGTTGGTCATCGTAGCGCTGGTGAACGGACCGCCAATATCCTTGAAGGAGATGTTGGCAACGGCCACCGCGCCAGTCCAGTCACCACTGGGGGTGCCTGCGAGGTTCAGGGTGAACGTGTTGTTATCCACTTGCGCAATCGTGAACGTTACGCCTTGGAAGGTCAGTGCGTAGTCGGCGAAAGCCGCGGGCGCCGCGAACGCTGCGAAAGCCAGCGTCACAGTCGCGCACAATTTTCTTAATGAGGTCATCAGTCTCTCCGGTTTCGTTACAGCAAACGCCATGTGGCGGTTGAGTCGAATAAAGCAATCGGTGTGCCATGTACGTAACTAGCTGTTTTTAGAGATTTTTTTCGATGGCGATTGGCTTTGTTGCGAGCCTGGTGTAAGGAATTCAGACAACATGCGGGTCGGCTCAGAGAAACGTGTAAAGAATTTGGACACGGCGATTCAGGCATGATCTGAGTGGAGACATGAAGATTCTGCCACAGACTGTACCGGTGATCCGACATCGGCCGTTTCGACGCAAACGCGGCGGCCCGCCGAGTCTCGGTCCTCATCCGCCCGACGTGGTCCTCGGTCCGTTTCGCGGCGCGACAATCCAATCAGGAACTCAATACAATGCGCCCACCATCGCTTAGAGCGATCCGTTAGAATTCCACAATTCTCGACCAGACGGGTAACCTCAATGTCGAATTCCACCGCCGGTGCGGCCTTCTTCGTGTTGACCCTGCTCATCGCGACAGGTTGCAGTGGACCGACCGCGCAGGAGCATCTAGAGCGTGCGCAGGAGTACCAACAGGCGGGCGATCTGGCTTCCGCCGTCATCGAATACAAGAACGTGCTCCAGCAGGAACCCGAGAATGCGGACGGGCGCTTCGGCCTGGGTTCGGTGTACCTGGCGTCCGGGTCGGCCGGGGATGCTCTGAACCAGCTTCAGCGCGCACTCGATCTCGGCTATCCGGGAGACCAGGTGATGCCCGCGCTGCTGCAGGCCAAGCTGGAGCTGGGGCGATACTCGGAAGTGCTGGGTGAGCTCGCCGAAGACGACGAACTTTCACCGGATCTGCTCACGATCAAGGGTCAGGCCTTACTGCAGGCAGGAGAGCTGGAGGCAGCAGCGGCGTCCTTCGATGCGGCTATTGCGGGAGATGCGAATCAGAGCCTGGCCTACCTCGGTCGGGCTCGCATCGAGCGGGCCACAGGTCGCAGAGACGCCGCCGCCGAGCTCATCGATAGGGGCCTGAAGCTGACGCCCGATGTCCAGAAGCTGTGGCTCGCAAAGGCAGAGCTGGCTGTGGAAGCCGGTGAATACCCGACTGCGCTGGACGCGCTCCATCGAGCGGCAGAGCTGCCGGGGAGCAATGACGTGCCCGCGCTTGCGCTCGCACGTGTGCTGTCGCTCAGCGGGGACGTGGACGGTGCCTACGGGGTTGTCAGCGAACGCCTGCGACGCAGCCCCCAGCATCCTGCGTTCAACCTCTATCTCGGTGCTCTCGAACTGCAACGGGGAAATCTTGACGCCGCCGAGGCGGCATTGAGGATCGTACAGTCCCGGGCTCCGGATTACGCGCCAGCCCTGTTTCTGATGGGTGCGGTCAAATACCAGCAAGGTTTCTATGCCCAAGCCGTAAACCAGCTCAACCGGTACGTCAGCCTGACGGGAGGGAATCCGGAGGCGCGGAAGATGCTGGCCGCCGCGCAACTCCAGAACGGCGATGCGGGGGCTGCCGTGGATGCGCTGAATCCCATTGCCAATGCCATGACCGAGGATCCGACTGGTAACCTGCTGCTCGGCCAGGCGTTTCTGGCGGTTGGCGATCCCGAGCGCGCTGCTCCCTATCTTGTCAGCGTAGCCAATGCCGATAACACACACGACGCGGCGACGGCCCGGATGGCCGTGGCGGGCGGATTCGTGCAGCAAGGCGATTTCGATTCGGCCATTGAGGAGCTCCAGGCTGCAGCAGCGGTGCCGGGACACGAAGCTCGCGTGGACGTGATGCTGATCACGATGCTGCTCCGCGCCGGGCGTCTCGATGATGCGGATACAGCTTCGGCTGCTTTCCTCGAGCGGGAGCCGGGCAACCCGGCGGCTTACGACATACGCGGCGACGTGGAGCGCGCGCGCGGTGACACCTCCGCGGCTCGATCGTCGTACGAACGTGCTCTGGAGATTGATGGGGATTTCGTGGCGTCTCAGGCAAAGCTTGCCGAAATGGCCGTGGCCGAAGGGGATCTTGCCCAGGCGACGCAACGCTACGACGCCATTGTGGAGAGTCATGCGGACAATCTGGTCGCGCTGATGGGGTTGGCGCAGATCGCGCTGTCGCGCGATGACAACGCCACCGCGATCGACTATCTGAACCGTGCGCGATCAGGAAATCCGCAGGCGCTGCCACCCCGCGTCGTCCTTGGGAACCTGGCGATCCGGACGGGCGACGCCAGGACTGCAACCGAGGTCGCCGACGAGGCGATCGGAATCGCTCCAGATGATCCGACAGTTCTGATCATTGCGGCTCGAGCCGCCTTCATCAGTCAGGACAAGTCGCGCCTGGAGCAATACCTCGGCCGTCTGGAGAGTGTGGTGAACAGCGCCTCGGGAGAGCCCGATGTGGCAGTCCAGGCGGGCCTCGGCGACCTGCAGCGTCGTGTCGGTCAGTTCGAGTCGGCGCAGCGCAATCTCAATGAGGCGTTCGATCGGGGTGATCACTCGCTGCAAACCAGCTTCGGGCTGGTCGAAACATCGCTTCGCACCGGAAACAGAGGCTCGGCGCGCAAGGCGCTTGAGCAGCTGAAGCTGGGCGGGCAGGTAGGCGGCCAGCAGCTGGCAATGCTAGAAGGCGACGTGCTGATGCTGGAAGGGAAGGCTGCCGCGGCGGTGGGCAAGTACCGGGGCGCCGTTGATGCCGGAAATCTCGCTGCCATCGTGCCGCTCGCCGGTGCCATCGAGCGCGCCCAGGGGCGCGCGGCCGCCGTCGACTTCCTCGACAACATGGTCAACGACAACCCCGGCTATGCGCCGGCCTTCCTGAAGCTTGCGGAGCTGGAGTTGCTCAGCGGCGACTACAAGAAGGCAGTCAGCGCCTACGAGTCGTTCAACGCCCTGGAACCCGACCGGCCGGACGTCCTGAACAATCTGGCGTGGCTCTCTCTCCAGACCGGCAATCCCAATGCGTTGTCCTACGGGAAGCGTGCCTACGAGCTGGCGCCCAAGGATCCAAACGTCGCGGACACCCTCGGCTGGATCATGGTGAAGACCGGCGCCGACCCCCAGGAAGGGGTCCGGTTACTTGAAACGGCAGCTCGTGCCAACAGGGGGAGCGCGGGGATCCGGTATCATCTGGCCGAAGCGTACGTGGCGGTGAACCGTCCGGAGGATGGGCTCAAAACGGTCAAGGAGGCGCTCCAACTCGGAGACTTTCGCGATCGGGCCGATGCGCAAGCGCTCCTGAAGAAGCTGGAGTCGTCAGAGTGACCCCCAGGCCGTCTCCACCCGGCCGGTGCAATGCGCGGATTCCGTTGCCGGACGGATCCCACAGATAAACGATACCGGCCCGCATCGCGAGCGTGTGATGATCCGTGTGCGCCTCCACCTGCGTATTGTCGCGATCAGTGTGCTCAAGCCTTCTCCCTGACGCCGACTCGCTGCGGATTTCCGGCACGAGCGCGTTCGGCGGAGGTGATTCGTTGACGCTCTTTTCAGCCTGCGCTGATACCCTAGCATCAATGCGTGCTGCCACCCCGACCAGCGTTCGGATCATGGCGCCGATCAACCAGGCGCTGACGCCACTGGTTCGAGCCGGCGCCGTCAGCCCGTGGCCGCTGGGCACCGGCCTGGTGCTGCTGGAAGTGACGGGCCGGAGAACGGGACGGCTGCACACGGTGCCGCTCGTCTGCACGGACTATGGCGCGTTCCAGGTGGTCAGCACCGTTCGCGCTCACTCGCAATGGGTTCGGAATCTGGCCGCCGCGCCGGAAGCGGGTCTCTGGCTGCGTGGCCGACGGCGGGACGTTATCGCCACCGTCTACAGAGCGGGTGAATGCCTGACCGATGACGCGCCGATGGAAGATTGCCCCGGTGCCGCCGCCAGTGCGCTCAGCAGGGCCGCCGGCATCAGCATTGCGGTGCTTGCGCCCCGGTGAGCATCGTGCGGACTAAGACCTGCCGGTCTTCGCGCCCGTCAACTTCCGGAACTGACCCCACGGGCGTCATGAACGATCCGTCCCGCCACGACCGTGAGCAGCACCCTCCCGTCGAGCAGCGAGTGCGGATCACCGGCAGCTGCGGTGAAAGGATCGATGGAAAGCACGGTCACGTCCGCCCACTTGCCCGGGGTGAGGGTACCGGTCAGATGCTCCTTGCCGGACGCGCGGGCCGGCCACACCGTATAGGCGCGCAACGCTTCCTCCAGCGTGACGGCCTGCTCCGGGTACCAGCCCCCGGGCGGGTTGCCGTCCCGGTCGCTGCGGGTGACCGCGCAGTGCAGACCGTAGAAGATGTCGTAATCCGTGCCGGCCAGATCCGAGTTGAATATCAGTCCCGCGCCCGCGCGACGCATGCTGCGCCAGGCATAACCGCCCCGGATTCGATCGGGTCCCACCCGGCTCTCCGCCCAGGGGCTGTCCTCTACCGCGTGGCCAGGCTCCATGGAGGCCACCAGACCCAGGCGGCCGAACCGCGCAAAGTCATCCGGGTGGACGATCTGCGCATGCTCGATGCGGTGGCGCACTTCCGGGTGCGGCGTATCGGCCAGCACCCGCTCGTAGTAGTCGAGCACCGCCCGGTTGCCGGCGTCGCCGATGGCATGCACGCCGACCTGGAATCCGGCTCGGATCGCCCGCGTAACCAGCTCCTCCGGGAATCCGTACTCGTCTCCGGAGACGCCGCGGTGCCCGGGCCGGTCCGAGTAGTCCGCGAGCAGCCGGGCGCCCCGCGAGCCCAGCGAGCCGTCGTAGTAGGCCTTGACCCCCCGCACCCACAGCATGCGGTCATCCGCCGGAGTGGGACCTCGATCGATCCAGGTCTCCACGAGCGCCTGGTTCTCCGGACGGGCGGCAATCATCAGCTCCATGCGAACGGGCAGCTTGCCTTCGGCCGCGAGCGCTTCGTAGGCCGGCATGTAGTCGGCATAGACTCCGGCGTGGTGGCCGGTTACGTAGCCCGCCCGGGCAATGGCATTCAGACCGTAGGCAAGCATGCGCTTCTTCTTTTCCAGGCTGGCCGCCGGGATCACATCCAGGATCAGTGACCGGGCCCGGTTGAGCAGCACGCCGGTCGGCTCGCCGGCCCCATCTTTTACCACCTCACCGCCGGATGGGGACGGGGTCTCCGCGCTGATTCCGGCGATGTCCAGAGCCTGCCGGTTGGCCAGCAGGCCGAAGCCCCGGCGACCCATGAGAACCACCGGATTGTCCGGGCTCACCGCCGAGATAGGACCTTCGGTGGGCAGGCGATCCGCCCAGGCGCCCTCGTCCCAGCCGCTGCCGACGATCCACTCGCCGGCCGTCGCCGTGGCGAGGCGACCGGTGACCAGCGCCGCCATTTCCTCTACTGTGCGCGCTTTGCTCACGTCCACCCGGTCGGCCTGCTCACCAAGCTCGTTGTAGTGACCGTGGCTCTCGACCAGGCCTGGGATCACCGTCGCCCCCGCCAGGTCGAGTACACGGGTCTGCTCCCCCACAAACGAACGGATGTCCGCCATGTCGCCTACCGCCAGAATGCGGTCACCGCGAATGGCCACCGCGCCAGCGTCCGGTACCCATTCCCCGTTGCGCAGCGGCGCATCCGGAGCCGGCACGCCTTCCTCATCCGGATCGGGCCAGTTGAAGGTGTAGACGCGGGCGTCGGTGAGCACCAGATCTGCCGTCGTGGTCACGGTGGGATCGGGCACTTCCGCCCTGCGGTCACACCCAGCGACCACCAGCACGACGAGCACCCCGACGCAGAAGTGCGGAAAAGCGGCTGCCATCCGTGCTAACGGTGACGACGCACCAGGCGGTGAAGGGGGAGTCATGAAAGCGCTGCCATGAGCCCGGAAGCCGCTGAGACGTCCAGGTACTCACGAAGATCGCATACCTTTCCGTCGCGGACATCCGCGACCACACAGACGGCCAGCTCCAGCCTGCTGCCGTCCGGCAGCTCGCCGCGAACGTTGTGCTCCTCGACGAATCCCGTGTCGGTCCCGGAGCGCCTGGCATCTTCATATCGGAAGTTCGCTACGACCCGGCGGACCGATTGGGAAAACGCCAGAAGGGATGCCAGGTCCATCGGCGGGTTGTTGTTCTGCCGCGCCTTCATGTCCTGCGCGCAAAGCGTGCGGACCCGATCATCGTCGCCATTTGACAAAGCGTCGAACAGTTCCCTGCAGATTTCCGCATTCTCCATCGATGCGGCTCAGCCCGGCCGGTGCAGCGCGCAGATCTTGTTCCCCGACGGATCGCGCAGATAGGCGAGGTAGAGGCCACTGCCTTCCCGAACGCCCGGCGGATCCTCGCAGGTGGTGCCGCCGTTTGCGAGACCGGCTGCGTGCCAGGCTTCCGCTGCTTCGGGACTCTCCGCCAGAAAGCCGATGGTGCTGCCGTTGCCGTGGGTCGCGGGCTCGCCGTTGATGGGCGTGGTCAGGGCGAACACGCCCGTGGGCGTCCGATAGAAGCAGCGGCCTTTGGGATCCATGACGCCAGGTTTGTGGCCCAGTGCACCGAGCACTGCGTCGTAGAACTTCCGGGACGCCTCCATGTCGTTCGCGCCGATCATGATGTGACTGAACAAGTGAGAACCCTCCGCGTTGGAAAGTCCTGCAGCGTACAGGGGCGCGGCGGGATCGCAAAGCGTGCGTCAGGCGAATCGTTCCCAGGCGGCCTGCCGCGACATGCTCAGCGCCTCGCCGATTCTTGCCCAGCTCACCTCGCGCCGGCGCAGCTCGTCGATCCTCGCCTGCAGCCCGTCGATCACGTGCTCGGCGCTGGCGAGCGTGCCGGCCAGGGTGCCGAGCAATTCGGCGTCACTCATCGTGCTCCATCCCTGCCAGCCATCGCCGGTCTCCTGGAGGGCCGGGTCGGCCAGGATGTCGTTGCACAGCCCGACACACGCATCGCAGATGTAGATGCCCGGCCCTGCGATCAGCTTGCCCACGTCGGCGTGGTTTTTGCCACAGAACGTGCAGGAGGGGTCACCCTGCCCGGCGGTTTTCCGACCTTTGCGTTTTCGCGGACTCTTCGCCATGCGTACCACCCTACGCCATCTGCAGACACGTCAAGGATAACCTGACAGTCGGTGATCGTCAAGAATACCTTGACGCCGACGCGCGACTCCCGAACTGCAGGTATAATCATCAGTGCCTTGTAGCCCCCGCCGGACCAGTCGTTGCCGTCCACTTCCAAGCACACATCGAATCGGGAGCCCTCGTGACCGTCACCGTGGTTACCGGCGCGTCTTCGGGCATCGGCCGTAGCCTGGCGCTGCGACTCGCCGCGAGCGGCGATCCGGTCGCCGTACTGGCCCGCCGGGCCGGGCTGCTGGACGAGCTGGTCGCTGAGATCGAGGCACGAGGCGGGCAGGCGCTCGCGGTCCCCTGCGACGTGACCGATCGGGAAGCGGTGCAGCGAGCGATGGCGCGCATCGAGGCAGCGCTCGGG
>JASFLG010000025.1:0-16605 GCA_050118205.1 Pseudomonadales bacterium | reverse complement strand
CCCCAGGCCAGGGCGAAGACCGGCTCGGCAAACGCGCCGGCCGCGAAAAGCATCGCCCCGATCAGCGACAGGTTCAGAAGCACCGGCGTGAACGCGGGCACCGCGTAGCGGTGGTGAGTGTTGAGGATCGCGCCGGCAAACGCCGTCATGGAGATGAAGCCGAGGTAGGGGAAGGTAATCTCCACCATGTCCCTGGCGAGCACGAACTGCTCCGGCCGGGTCCAGAATCCGGGCGCGAATACCAGCACCAGGCCCGGCGCCGCCAGAATGCCGATCAGCACGACGATCAGCAGCGTGAGCCCGAGGTTGCCGGTCATCACCCGCACGAAAGCCACCAGCTCGGACCTCGATCCATCCCGATAGCGGGCCAGGACCGGCACGAACGCCTGATTGAAGGCACCCTCGGCAAAAAGGCGGCGGAAGAAGTTGGGAATCCTGAACGCGACGAAGAACGCGTCGGTTACCGCACCCGCACCGAAGAAGTTGGCCAGCATCATGTCGCGGACGAATCCGCTGATCCGGGAAAGCAGGGTCATGCTGGCCACCACCGAGCCCTGAACCGCGACGTTCTGCTGTTCCAGTTCAGGGCTGGTTGACATACCCATACCTCGACGGCATATTACCGCGCCTTCGAAATTCCGAGTTGAGGACCATTCCTTGGCCAACAGCCCTCAAGCACGAAAGCGCGCCCGTCAGGCGGAGAAGCGTCGGCAGCACAATGCGAGCCAGCGTTCCATGGTTCGAACCTACATCAAGCGGGTCAACGCCGCCATTGAGACTGGCGACAAGACCAAGGCGGGGGAAGCCCTCGCCACGGCGATTCCCGTCATCGACGGCATGGTGGGCAAGGGCATCATGCACAAGAACAAAGCCGCCCGTCACAAATCCCGCCTGAACGCCAAGATCAACGCCCTGACCTGAGTCCGCCGGGGCGTTTCCCTGCCGGCGCCGGCATCCCCCTGCGGGAACGGCCACCAGCCGCACGCTCAAGACAGCAGAACAAGATTGTCCCGGTGGATGAGCTCCGGCTCGAGGCTGTAGCCGAGCCGTGCGGCAATCTCGCCGCTGGCCGCCCCCAGCACGCGCCGGATCTCGTCGCTCGAGTAGTTGGTGAGCCCCTGCGCCACGATCCGGCCTTGTGGGTCGGCGCAACGCACCAGCGCACCACGTGAAAAGGTGCCTTCCACCGCGGTCACCCCGACCGGCAGCAGGCTGACCCCGCGCGCCACGAGCGCACTCACCGCCCCCGCATCCAGTGTCAGCTTTCCCCTCGCCTGCTGCTGGCCGGCGATCCAGCGCTTGCGGGCATCCAGGGGCGACACGCTGGCCGCGAGCAGCGTTCCGGCCTCGGCACCGGCAAAGATACTGCGCAGCACGGTCGGATCGGATCCGTTGACGATCACGGTATGCGCCCCGGACCGGGCGGCGAGCCGGGCCGCCTTGAGCTTCGTCACCATGCCACCCCGGCCCATCTCGCCCGAGCCGCCCGCCATGCCGTCCAGCCGGACATCGGACGCATCCGCAAAGCGGACCATTGGTGCCTGCGGGAAGGTCCGGGGATCCTGCTCGTAGAGCCCTTCCGCATCCGTCAGTATGACCAGCGCCTCGGCCTGGAGGAGATTGGTGGCCATGGCAGCGAGCGTGTCGTTGTCGCCGAAGCGTATCTCGTCCGTCGCCACCGAGTCGTTCTCGTTGATGACCGGCACGGCACCGAAATCCAGGAGCGTGGTCAGGGTCGACCGGGCGTTCAGGTAGCGCTGCCGGTCGGCCATGTCCTCGTGGGTGAGCAGCACCACGGCAGCGTGGCGCCCGTGCCGGGCAAAGGCCCGCTCGTACGCCTGGACCAGACCCATCTGGCCGACCGCGGCAGCCGCCTGCAGCTCGTGGACGTGCTCCGGGCGCCGGGCAAGCCCAAGCCGCGCAACTCCTTCCGCGACGGCCCCGGAGCTCACCAGCAATACCCGCCGCCCGGCCTCGACCAGGGTGCTGATCTCCTCGCCGAGCACCTCGATGAGCGCCACATCGAGCCCCCGTCCGGGACTCGAGACCAGCGCGCTGCCGATCTTGACCACGACCGTCCGCGCACCGACCAGTTGCCGGCGCACCGTGGCCATGCGCTCGTCAGTCCCGGACATACACCACCTCCGGGCCCTCCGGGTCTTCCGGGTCCTCGTCGTCCCCATCTTCGAGCGCGCCCGTCGGCCCCTTCGGTGGTCGGACATCGAGCGCGCTGGCCAGCACGTCCTGGTGGATCCGTTCCGCTAGCGATGCCTCCTGCGCGGCGAACGCCTCGTCGGTGGCGAGTCGCCGTCTGAGCTCGGCCACCGCCCGGCCGAGCGCGGCCACCAGCACGTCGACCCCGGCCCCGGTAGCCGCCGAGATCGAGAAGATCGGGCGTTCCGGGAACGCAGCCGCAAAGGACGCCTCCAGGGCCTCCAGGGTACCGGGATCGACCAGATCGGATTTGGTCAGCACCAGCCAGATGGGGCGTTCGGAGAGCGCCTCGCTGTAGCGCGCCACCTCCGCTTCCACCATCCGCGCGTTAGCAAGCGGCGCGCTGCCGTCAACGGGTGCTGCATCCACCAGGTGCAGTAGAATGCGGGTTCTGGACAGGTGCCGGAGGAACTGCGCGCCGAGTCCCGCCCCTTCGGCCGCACCTTCGATGATGCCGGGAATGTCCGCGATCACGAAGCTCGTTTCGGACGTAGCGCCGACCACACCCAGGCTCGGAACCAGCGTGGTGAACGGATAGTCGGCCACCTTCGGCCGTGCCGCCGAAACGGTACTGACCAGGGTCGACTTTCCCGCATTCGGCAGGCCGAGCAGCCCCACGTCGGCGAGCAGCTTGAGCTGCAGCCGCAGCACGCGGTGCTCGCCGGGCTCGCCCGGCGTCGTGCGACGCGGTGCCCGATTGGTGCTCGACTTGAAGTGCGTGTTGCCGAAACCGTGTCGGCCTCCCGCTGCCACGACCAGCTCCTGGCCGTCGCTGATCACATCCCCGAGGGTGTCCAGAGTCTCCTCATCCACCACGGACGTGCCCACCGGCACCTTGACTCGCCTGGTCTCGCCCCGCGCGCCGGTACGGTTGCGGCCGGAGCCGGGCTGGCCGTTGCCCGCGCGGTACAGGGGCTGGTAGCGAAAGTCGATGAGCGTGTTGAGGGCGCTGTCGCCGACGAAGATCACGTCGCCGCCATCGCCGCCGTCACCTCCGTCGGGGCCACCACGGGCAATGTACTTCTCGCGCCGGAAACTCAGGCAGCCGGAGCCGCCTTTACCTGCCTCCACGCGAACGGTGGCTTCGTCGATGAACTGCATGGCATGAGCGCGGAAAAAAAACCCCGCGATCGCGGGGTTTGCTTCAGTTCGAGATCGGATCGACGGTCACGAACTTCCGGTTTGATCGCCCCCGCGTGAGGAACCTGACCTGACCGTCCGCCTTGGCAAAGAGCGTGTGGTCACGCCCCGCGCCGACGTTCGGCCCCGGATGGAAGCGCGTACCCCGCTGACGCACGAGGATGTTGCCGGCAGCGACCATCTCACCACCGAACTTCTTGACGCCAAGCCGCTTCGATTCCGAATCGCGGCCGTTGCGGGTCGAACCGCCAGCTTTCTTGTGTGCCATCTCTGCTGCCTCCTACCCGCTGATACCGGTGATTTTGAGCTGCGTGAACCACTGCCGATGGCCCTGGCGGCGCATGTAGTCCTTGCGGCGCTTGAACTTCAGAATACGAATCTTCTTCGCCCGGTCGTGGCCGAGCACCTCGGCGGTCACCTTGCCGCCGTCCACATAGGGCTTACCCACGGTGACCTCATCACCGTGGGCAACGAGGAGCACCTTGTCGAACACGACTTCTTCGCCGGGTTCAGCGGTCAGCCGCTCGAGCCGGATCACCTCACCTTCGGTGACCCGGTGCTGCTTGCCGCCACTGGAAAACACCGCAAACATATTCTTCTCCTGACCGAGGAATCGGCACCAGCTCTGGCCTGAATGGCCCGTGAATGCTGGCTTTCGGGACGTTCGTCCCGGGGGGTGCCGCGAAAGGCGCGCCATTTTACGGGCAAAGACTGGAGGTTTCAACGCATCGACCGGACGCATTCTGCCGGGCCCGGCCCGGCAGCCACGCCCAGAAAAAGGCCGAAAAAAAGTGCAGAAACGTGCAGAATAGCGCCCTTACGTTCATGGCCTTGGAAGTCGATGTCTGCTGACACTGCTGTTGCAGCGCGTGAGCCGGCGAGCACGTCGCCGCTCGGAGCCCTGGAATCCGTTTATCACCTGGTGGCGGACGACTTCGCGGCAGCAAACCGGCTGATCCCGGCCCAGCTGACCTCGGACGTCGCCCTGGTCGAGCAGATCGGCCAGTACATCGTCGAGTCCGGTGGCAAGCGGCTACGCCCGCTGCTGGTGCTGCTGACTGCGCGCTGCTGCGGCTACGAGCAGTCCGACCACGTCAAGCTGGCGGCGATCATCGAGTTTCTGCACACGGCCACGCTGCTGCACGACGACGTGGTCGACCACTCCGTCCTGCGTCGCGGCCGTGCCACCGCCAACGCGACCTGGGGCAACGCGCCGAGCGTGCTGGTCGGCGATTTTCTGTACTCCCGGGCCTTCCAGCTGATGGTGGAGCTCGGCCGGATGAACATCATGGCCATCCTCTCCAATGCGACCAACACCATCGCCGAGGGCGAGGTCATGCAGCTCGCCAATGTCGGCAATTGCGAGATCAGCGAGCGGGAATACATGGAGGTCATCCGCTGCAAAACCGCCCTGCTCTTCCAGGCATCCACCCACACCGCCGCGGTGCTCGCCAGCGAGGACGCTGCCACGCGGCAGTCGCTCAGGCAGTACGGGCTGCATTTCGGGCTGGCCTACCAGCTCGTGGACGACTGGCTCGACTATGCCGGTGAATCGGAGTCGATGGGCAAGAATGTTGGCGATGACCTGGCCGAAGGCAAGCTCACCCTGCCACTCATCAACGCCCTGGCACGAGGCAGCGAGACCCAGGTACGTGCCCTGAGCGAGTGCATCGCGGCACGCTCCGTCGATGCGCTGCCTGACGTGCTGCGCATCGTTCGCGAAACCGGCGCCCTCGACTACACCCGCGCCGCCGCCAGAGCGCAGAGCGAAAAGGCCGTCCGCTGTCTCGCCAGCCTGCCGGACAATGCGTACCGGGAGGCCCTGGAGACCCTGGCCAGTTTTGCGATTTCCCGTCTGAACTGAGCCGGCCCGGCCGCCGATGCTCAGTCTGCGCACCTGCCTTGTGGTGACTGCCCTGGTCGCAGCGGCGGTATCCGCGCGCGCGGACCCGGACCTCACGCTCGCGCCGTGCACGCTGTCCGGAAGCCTCGGCGTCGCCAACATCCAGGCCCGCTGCGGCTGGCTCGAACGCCCCGAGAATCCGGACGAGCCGGACTCGCGGCCCATCCGCCTTCGCATCGCGGTGATCGACGCGCTGAGCCCGGAAGCGCCTGCGGATGCGCTGACCATCATCAACGGAGGCCCCGGCGCCTCGTCCATCGATCTCTACGGGGATCTGTCCGGCGCGTTCGAGAAGATCCACCGCGAGCGGGACATCGTCGTCGTCGACCAGCGCGGCACAGGTGCGTCCAATCCACTGAACTGCCCGCAACTGGAGGATCTCTCCCTGGACGAGGAAACCGCACCGGTCGAGCAGGCGACCCGGGCGTGCCTGGCCGGTCTTGACGGCGATCCGCGCTTCTACACGACCAGCGTCGCGGTGCGGGACCTGGAAGCGGTGCGCATGGCACTCGGTTACCAGCAGCTCGACGTCTACGGTGTCTCATATGGCACCCGAGTAGCGCAGCACTATGCCCGGCGCTATCCGGACGCCGTGCGCACGCTGATCATCGACGGCGTGGTGCCGCCGGATGTGCCACTCGGGCCCAATGCTGCCCTCAATGCGCAGCGCGTTCTCGATCGGCTGTTCGACCGCTGCGCGCAGGACGATGTCTGCGCGGCCCGGTTTCCGGCGCTCCCCGCAGAGCTCGCCGCGTTGACCGACCAGCTCAGGAGCGCGCCGGTGCCGCTCGAGATCGCGCACCCGGTGACCGGCCGACGGACACCCGTCGATCTGGGCTACCCGCATCTCGTCATGACCTTGCGTCTGCTGAGCTACGCACCGGAGACCGCGAGCCTGCTGCCCCTGATCATCGACGAGGCCCGGACGAGCGCCAACTACGTCCCGCTCGCGGCCAACGCCCTGCGCATCGAGCAGGAGCTCAAAGGCGCGATCCGCTTCGGCATGCACAACGCCGTGGTGTGCACCGAAGATCTGCCTTTCGTCCGCGACGTCGACATGACCGCGCTCGAGGCGACCTACATGGGTGCCAGCCAGTTCGAGTCCCTGCGGACCATCTGCGCAATCTGGCCGAAGGGATTGATGGACGCGGATCTGCGCACACCGCTGACCGGCGACGTGCCGACCCTCGTGCTCTCCGGTGAGGAAGATCCCATCACCCCGCCGGCCTACGGCGAGCGCGTGGCGGCATCGCTCGAACGCAGCCGGGCACTGGTCGCGCCCGGACAGGGTCACGGGGTGGTCGGCCGCGGCTGTCTGCCCCTTGTCGTCGCCGACTTCGTCGACACGGCAGACCCGGATCGGCTCGATACCGGATGCATCGAACGGCTGGGCCACGAGCCTTTCTTCGTAAACCTCATGGGACCCGTCGCCCGGCCCGCGCAAACCGATCCCGCGGCGGACACGCCGTGATCCGCGCCGAAGGTCTGACCAAGCACTTCGGTTCGGTGGTCGCCGCCAGGGACGTATCCTTCACGGCCGCAGACGGCCGGGTAACCGCGCTGCTCGGACCGAACGGCGCGGGCAAGTCGACGTGCCTGCGGATCCTGTCCACGGTGCTGACACCGGACGAGGGCGAAGCCTGGGTCGGCGACCACGCGGTGACGACGGAACGCAACGCCGTGCTCGGCAGCATCGGCGTGCTGCCGCACGCCACAGGACTCTACAACCGGCTCACCGCCCGGGAAAACATCGCCTACTTCGGTGCGCTGCACGGCATGGACAGGGCCGCCCTTGCTGCGCGCATCGACATTCTGATCGACGAGCTCGAGATGAGCGAATTCGCAGACCGTCGCGTCGCCGGCTTCTCCCAGGGACAGCGCATCAAGGTCGCCCTCGCCCGCGCCATTGTCCACGACCCTCAGCACCTGATTCTCGACGAGCCAACCAACGGCCTGGACGTCATGGCCACCCGGGCGCTCCGGCAGATCATTCTGTCCCTGAAGGGTCAGGGGCGATGTGTGCTCTTCTCGAGCCACATCATGCAGGAGGTCGCCAACCTCTGCGACGACGTGATCGTGATCGGCGATGGTACGGTGCGCTTTCAGGGCTCGCTCGGTGCGCTCGCCGAGCGAAGCGGCCAGGCAGACCTGGAAGAGGCGTTCATCCGCATGGTAGGCCTCACCCCGTGAGCAGGCTCTGGATCGTGCTCACCAAGGAGTGCCGCGACAACCTCCGCGACCGGCGAACCATTATCTCGTCGTTCTCGCTGGCGTTGCTGGGGCCGGCACTGTTCATCGCCCTGATGTCGTTCGTGCTGAATACCGCCGTGGGCGAATCCGACGAGCCCGTGGCCGTGAGCATCGTCGGCGCAGACTACGCACCCGACCTGGTCGCGCACCTCGCAGCCGCCAACACGGAGATCACCTATCTCAGCACGGACGACCCACGGGCCGAGATCACCAGCCGACGTCACGAGCTCGTGCTCGAGATCGGAGCGGACTACGCCGACCGGTTCAGTCGCGGGCAGATGGCCCCCATCACGCTCTGGCACGACAGCTCCCGATTCGGCGCGTCACAGCGTGGTTTCTCCACCATTCGTGCGCTCATCGCGAGCTACGCGCGGACCATCGGTATGCTGCGACTGCAGCTCAGGGGCGTCGAGCCCACGGTAACCAACCCCATCGTCGTGCAGGAGGTGGACACGGCCTCACCGGCAGCCCGCGCGCTGACGGTGCTGGCCACGCTGCCCTACCTTCTGGTGCTGGTGGTCTTCATGGGCGGGTTCTATCTGGCCATCGACGCCACCGCCGGCGAGCGTGAACACGGCTCACTCGAGCCCCTGCTCTGCCAGCCCGTGGCGCGCAGCACGCTGGTGCTCGGCAAGATTCTCTCTGCGAGTCTGTTCAGCGCGGCTTCGCTGGTGCTGTTCCTCACGAGCCTCGCCGTTGCCATGCCATTTGCGCCGCTGCACAAGATCGGGATGTCGCTGAACATCGATCCGCTCATGTGCCTTTCGATCTTTGCGGTTACGGTACCACTGATGGTCTTCGGCGCCGCCGTGCTGACGGCGGTCGCGTCCTTCGCCAAGAGCTACAAGGAGGCGCAGACCTATCTCACCGTGGTGGTGCTGGTACCGACGGTGCCGCTCATCCTGACCCAGCTCATGAACCTCGAGCCGTCCGTCTGGCTGATGATGGTGCCCTCGCTCAGCCAGTCACTGCTGATCGGCCAGCTCATCACCGGGGCTCCTCTGGACCCGGTGCAGCTGGTCACCTCCGTCGCCATGACCAGTCTGGCGGCGGTGTCCGCCATCGGCCTCACCGTCTGGCTCTACAGCCGCGAGCGCATCCTCATCTGATGTTGTGCTCCGTTTCCCGTCGCGTACAATACGCGGCCCCGGCACGGCCCACCGGGACACCACTCGGAGTGTAGCTCAGCTTGGTAGAGCACCACGTTCGGGACGTGGGGGCCGGAGGTTCAAATCCTCTCACTCCGACCATTTCGCTTCTTCGATTCACCGGCGCTGAGCGCCCGACCGACGCGACTCGCCTGACGGCTCGCCGCAGGCCCCGGGCCTCCGCTGCGGCGCGACGCGTTCAAATCCTCTCACTCCGACCATTTCGCTTCTTCGATTCACCGGCGCTGAGCGCCCGACCGACGCGACTCGCCTGACGGCTCGCCGCAGGCCCCGGGCCTCCGCTGCGGCGCGGCGCCGGTTAAATCCTCCCATGAACTCGTTCAGCCGGATTGCCGGCCGCTCAGCGGTAGAAGACGTGGCCCCCGATCCGGGCTGTCTGCTGTCGCTGCCACGGCCGGTCGATGCTCGCGCTGTGGAAAAAGAGCGCCCCATGCGTCGGATCCTCGAACGGTCCTATCAGCATGCCGCGCGCAGCGTCGAGAGCCTGCGCCCACCGCTTCTGATCCCGCGGGCGATCGCTCCTGCCGTCACACCACCAGGAGAACTGGCACGGTGGCGTCTCACCCCCCTGGTGAACGACGCTGCACGGGTCGTTCGGAAACGCCTGGCTCGCCACTCGATTCATGACCACGGCACCCACCGCCATCATTCCGACGCGCCCTTCGCCCCGTGCTTCCCAGTACATGGCAAGCGCCACGCAGCGCTGCGCCTGCGTGCTGGCCTCGCCGAGTACGCGCCCAGGTGCCGGCGGAGCGGCCGGTGCTGACGCCGGCTCTGGCGCAGGCGTCGCTGGCGCAGGTGTCGGTGCGTGGGTCGCGCAGGCGCTGAGAAGCCAGGCCGCCAGTACGGTCAGGAACACCAGTTTCTTCATCGGCGTCTCATTGGCGGCGATTGCTGGGCAGAGTTAGTCCAGACCTTAAACACTTCGCGATCGCGCGAGCGTGCGCACTTCCCAATTGGCACGCGGGCGCCGCCCGGTTTGGAACAATGTGCGCCGCGTCCCGCTTTTTCCTCGCGCGATGAGCGAACGTGCCGACCATCTCTACAACGCAACGGGACTGCCGCAATGAACGCATCGTGGATCAAAGGGCTCACCGTCGGAGCGGTCGTGGCAACCGCCGGCGGGGCCATCGCCGGATACAACATGATGGGACAACCCTCGGTACCGGTACCGACGTACGCCGAGGTGCTCGAAGTGCAGCCAGCAACAGAGCAGGTCGCCGTTCCCCGCGAGGTCTGCAAGGACGTCGAAGTGACGCACAAGAAGGATCCGCGCGACAAGCACAGGCTGATGGGCACGGCGACGGGCGCCGTGATCGGCGGCGTGCTGGGCAACCAGGTCGGCGGAGGCAACGGCAAGACCATCGCCACCGTGGTCGGCGCGGCAGCCGGAGGACTGGCAGGCAACAAGGTCCAGGAGCGCATGCAGTCGGACGACACCTACACCACCGTCGAGAAGCAGTGTGAGACGGTCACCGACTACAGAGACCGGGTGATCGGCTACGACGTCACCTACCGGATTGGTGACGAGGAAGGTCGGGCCCGCCTGGATTCGGATCCCGGCGACCGGATCGCCCTCACTGACGGTAAGCTGCCCTGGGAGCACGCAGACACGCTGGATGGCAACGCTTCCTGAGCGGGCCCGGGACTCCATAGCCCTCCGACGACCGCCGGCACGCCCGGCGGTCGATCTTTTATCAATCTTCTTTCCATAAACCTCGCCCGCTCAGCCGTTTCCCGATTCCCTCCAGTTTTCCCCCCGGATTCCTGAGACGTTTATCGAGAATAGCGCGCTATCTTCTACCGTAACGAGGGACCAGGCGATCACCGGTCGCCACGAGAGAGACACCCATGGAGACGGTTACCAGGAAGATGAGTCAATTGGAGATCTGGTGGTGCGAGATGCCGGAATCCGCACGCTGGATCGTCGGCAGCGTCGGCCTGGCCACCATGGCAGGCATTCTCGGCGGCGTGCTTGCCTGAGATTGCTGGCACCGACCCATAGTTTCCCGTCACCATCCGGCGTGCGCCTGATCCGGCGCACGTCGAGATAACTCACCGGCCCAGAACGTCCACCAGCTCGTCCGGCGAGCCTGCCAGCGCATCCGCACCGGCATCGAGCAGCTCGGCACGGCTTCCGTAGCCATAGAGCACACCCACCGCCCGAACCGCGTTTTTTCGGGCGCCCACCATGTCGTGGCTTCGATCCCCGATCATGGTGACCGCTTCGGGCGCAGCCGCGCAGGATACGAGCGCATGGGCGAGGAGCTCTCCCTTGTCCGTTCGCTCACCGGTCAGCTCGGCACCGAAGACGGATCTCAGATACCGGTCGAGGCCGAAGTGGCGAACGATGCGCTCGGCGAAGACGTACGGCTTGCTGGTCGCCACGTGCAGTTCGAACCCCTGACCTTCCAGGGCCTCGAGGAGCTCGGGAACCCCGTCGTAGACACGGTTCTCGAACAGCCCGACATCCGAGAACCGCTCCCGATACAGGGTCACGGCACGGTCGACGTCCCCTGCACCCTCGAGCAGCGTCTCGAACGATGCCTTGAGCGGCGGCCCGATACACCACAGCAGATCTTCCTCCGGGGGCACGGGCCTGCCGAGTTCGCGCAGCGCATGCTGGATCGAACCGACGATACCCGGCCGCGGGTCCGTGAGCGTCCCGTCGAGATCGAAAAAAAGGATCCCTTCCGGCATCACGCCATTCGCACGGCCTGAGGCTCCTGCAGCTCCATCAGCGGCAAGCCTTCAACCGCAAAGCTGTGAGGCACTTCACACCGCAAGGTGGAGATCTCCGGCACCATCGAGGCGCTGCAGATTCCGCACACGGACAGGTGCACCTTGCGCATCAGAATAAGAAACAACCGAGAGCTGTGGCTGTACATTATGACGGTCACCCTCATCTCGATCGGCGTGACCGAGCTGATCATGGTCGCCCTCTATCTCGCATTCGGCGCGTCGATCTTCTCGGCGACCACGGCATTCTACACCGGCGCCGTCGTGCCCATACTGGTCACCGTGCCAGTGTGCTATGCCACCGCCAGAATGGCCGTGCAGCTGAACAGAGCACACGCGCAGCTGAAAGAGCTGGCGCATACGGACGAGCTCACCGGGCTTACCAACCGCCGTTCGTTCTTCCACAACGCCGAGGTCATCCTGACCGACGCCCGGGAGGCTTCCGAGCACCTGTCTCTGCTGGTCATCGACGCCGACTACTTCAAACAGCTCAACGACACCTATGGCCACGCGACGGGCGATGCGGCGCTGCAGTTCATCACCGAGCAGCTCACGGCCTGCGTGCGCAAATCGGACCTGGTCTGCCGTCTCGGCGGCGAGGAGTTTGCGGTGCTCCTTCCAGGCATGCAGGCGCCTGAAGCCGCGCAGCTCGCGGATCGCATACTGCGCAAGGTGGCATCGCGCCCCATGGTCTGGGATGACAAGATCATCGAGATGTCCGTGAGCTGCGGCGTCGCCGATACCGGCGTCGGGCATGACATGACCGCGCTGTTCAAAGCAGCGGACGATGCCCTCTACGCGGCCAAGCACAACGGTCGCAACCGGCACATGCGGTACACCGACCTGGAAGCATCCGAAGGCAGTCTGGCGCTCGAGCGTCACGCGTGACCCCGACACACCTGGCAGGGCCCCGGCAGACCCGCTAGGATGCCGCCTCAAGGACCAGGCAGGGAATCAAGCGGTGGATCTTTTCAGGCTCGACGGCAAACACGTTGCGGTCACGGGTGCCTCTTCGGGCTTCGGCCATCACTTCGCCGGCGTTCTGGCGAATGCCGGTGCCCGGGTCAGCCTGGGTGCGCGACGAACGGACAAGATCAACGCAAGGGCGCAGGAGATCCGGGACGCCGGAGGCGAAGCATTCGGCACCGCCCTCGACGTCACCAGTCGGGACAGCATGAGCACATTCTTCGCTGCCGCCGAAGAGACGTTCGGTCCCGTCAACGTACTGATCAACAATGCCGGTATCGAGTCGGGCGCCAAAACCTACATGATGATCGATGAGGCGGACTGGGACTCTGTGATCGATACCAACCTCAAGAGCGCCTGGCTCATGAGCAAGCTGTACACGGAACGCGTGGTCGCCAACGAGCTCGGCGGCGGCAACATCATCAACATCTCATCGATCACCGATACGCGCACCATCAAGGGCCAGTTTCCCTACGCGGTGTCCAAAGGCGGCCTGACCCGCATGACCGAAGTGCTCGCGCTCGAAGCGCCCAGGTACGGTATCCGCGTCAACGCGCTGGCCCCCGGATACATCCTTACCGACGTCAGCCGCGTGCTGCTGGAATCCGATCAGGCGCCGGAATTCATGAAAGGGATTCCGATGCGCCGCTTCGGCGAGTTCGAGGACCTGGACGGGCCCCTGCTGCTGCTCGCGTCGGACGCCTCGAGCTACATGAACGGTTCTGTCGTGGTGGTCGACGGCGGGCACATCTGCGCCTCACTCTGAGAACCCTGCGCGCCCTGCCGCGCGTCAATCACCCGGATAGTCGAAAGGCGTTTCGTCGAGAAACCGGGTGAGAACGTTGCCCGTAATGCGCGCGATGTCGTTGTCGAAGCCGTTGTGCGCGAGCGAGCCGGCATAGGAGATGGAGCCGATGCTGAACACGGCGCCGCCGGCCGGCGTCTCGAAGAACACCATGTCCGCCCGCACGTTGGCGCCCTGAAGATCCAGGTGCATCATGTGGATCTCCTCCACCACGCGCAGCATGCCGGGCCTGTGGTTCTCGGACGAGGCGATGCGCAAGGCGTGCGGCGGGGAGCCGAGGGATTCGTCGAAGCGGTCGATCTCCTCGCCGGCGGCCCCACCGCCCTGCGTGCCGAAGTCGCCGATCACGTCGCTCTCCAGCACCCCGGACATGATGAATTCGGCCCGCTCGTCCAGCGCACCGGGCTGCAGCCGGTAGTACGTTCCTCCGTCGAAACCCTGGGCGGCAAAGCCGACGCCTACGAGCTGGTTCGGCGGCCGACCCAGCCGTCGCCAGAGGCCTCCGTACTCGCCGCCGAGCTGGTGATAGTACTCACCGGGCTCTGAGATCCAGGCCCGGGTTCCACCCTCGGCGCGCCGCACCTCGATGATGGCCGGGTTGTCCGGATGGTACGCGATGCGCCAGTAGAATCCGTTGCCCCCCATGTACATGAGCCGGCCACCCTCACCCAGCCACCGCGCCAGCGCATCGAGCATGGTCGTGGAGCAGTACTCCGGATGGGTGCCGGTAATGAGCACCCGATAGTCCTTGAGAACTGCCGCACCTTCACGATGCAGATCCTCGTCCGTGATCACGTCGAACGGCTGGCCGATGCCGTGCAGCCAGTTGGTCAGGTTGGTGTCGGCGTTGAACGACCAGGTCGTGATCCCCGGCCGCATGTTCAGAACGGGCCGCAGCCGGGAGGAGAAGTGGACGCCGCTTCCATCCGCGTGATACTCGTACAGCGAGTAGCCCACCTCGGGATGGTTCAGCACCCACCGCTCCTCCGGGTACCTGGCCTTGAAGGAACCGACGGTTCCGTCCATCGCCTCGAGACGCTGATTCGCATACGCGAGATAAGTGGCGGTCGAGGCCAGAAGCGCCACCGGCGACTTCCCGTGGTGCGCCGCCGGACGCACAAAGAACGGCACATAGTCGACGGACCCGCCAAGCGACAGCTTCACCGCATAGACCCCGGAGGGTAGGTCCTCGGGCACGTTCCAGGAGAAGTCGGGCGTCCAGCCCGCGTCCACCAGATCGTCTTCATGAAAGTGAATGGCGGCGTACTGCGTCGGGTCGTCAAGCCAGCGCTGCACGGAGCCGTTCCAGCGCACCCCTTTCACCGCCCGGGTCGGCATCTGCATGGTCCAGCCGTGGCGTTTCGCGGGCGAGGTATCGTAGATCTGCTCCGTCGCGATGCCGAGCGCGAAATCCCACGCGCCGAGCAACGCCACGTGCGTCACGGACGCCGATCGCAGCAGAGAATCCGCAACCTCGGTGGACAACTGGTCGGCGACCAGCCGGGGTGCTTCCAGCCGGCCGTTGAAGCCCGTGACCAGCCGACCCGCCTCGTGCACGGCGGCGAGCAGCCAGTCACAGGCCGCGAGTTGTCGGGAAGGCGCCGTGATCGCCCGGGTCACCCAGTCGGAGCGACGCTCGCCGACGCCGACCCCGAAGGACCTCTGCGCCAGACCCAGCCGGCCGGAGCCCGAATCGTAGCTGACGAGCACCTGATGCCAGCGGCGCAGGCGCATGCGCGCATCCAGCTGAAGCGAGACGCCATCGAGCGAAGCGGCAAGGCACCCCTGGCGGGTCTCGAGACAGAGCCCGTCGCCGCTCGCGATGGGTTGCCGGTCGCGGGCAAGGAGGGTCGGATAGACGTACAGGCAAAGGCTCACCTTGCGCACGCTCGGGATGTCCGGCAGCACCGCATAGCTGCCGGCATTGAGCGGCTGTGCCCGACCCGGCCGCACCCCGGCGAAACTGGCCCGGACGGAACGCTCCCGAAACCCGGTGCCGTGCGGTCTGGGGTCACCCGAAATCAGCTCAACCAGCTCCGCCCGATACTGCCCGGACGTCTGGCAGCTGACCATCACATCGAGCGTATCCCCCGCGGTGACCGACCACGGATCCAGATACGCGACGACGTGCTTCTCATCCACGGCGGGGCTGCTTCGGGCAGGAAGTGCGTACCACGACTCAGCGGTTCGTTTCGATCTTCACGGCGGTGCCGTAAGCCAGGAGCTCGGCGGCCCCCTGCATCACCGGTGACGTCGCGAAGCGCACGCAGACCACCGCATCCGCGCCGAGCTTCCGCGCGTCGGCAACCATACGGTCCAGTGCCTGCTCGCGGGACTCCGCCAGCATCTTCGTGTACTCGCTGATCTCGCCGCCGACCACGTTGCGCAGGCCCGCCAGAATGTCCTTGCCCAGATGTCGGGCGCGGATCGTGTTGCCCCTGACCAGACCCAGCGTCCGCACGATCCGATGGTCTGCGAGCTCGTCCTGCGTGGTGATGATCATTTGTCTACCGTCTTGGAGTAGTAGTCGTCTTCGGTGTTCGCGCGGCGCTCCCGGATGACCTTGATGAGCAGCGCACCGACCCCCACCAGGGCCACGAATCCGATCAGGCCGAAGGGAAAGGCTGCGACCAGACCAACGAGCATGGCCACCACGTAGCACCCGGCAACCACGCCGAGGCACACATACCCCACCTTCTCGAAACCATCCATCACCCAACCCTTGCCGAGCCGATCAGCGCATGATCGGTTCAGGGCGGCACGGTTGCAACTTCCGGCATATCATCCACACCAGGTCGGGTCGTCGCCTCGGTTAGAATCCGGTTTCGGGATTCGTCCACACCAGTCATCAGAGCGCAACCCCATGTGTACCCAAGGCTACCGTCTGCTGATCCTGACCCTCCTGCTCGGCACCGTTGCCGCCTGTGGCGGCAACGGTGGTAACAACGACGTCCCGAGCGCCAACGCGGACCTGCGCTCGCTCGTCATCGAGGACGCGACCCTGGACCCGTCGTTCAGCGCCGCAACGACGAGCTACAGGGCCGACGTCGCCTACGCGACCGCGGCCACCCGGGTGATCGCCACCACCGACTCCAGTCGCGCGAGCGTGACCGTCAACGGCACGACCACCCCGTCAGGGGTGGCAAGCGCGGTGATCAGCCTGCCGGTCGGAGACACGCCCATTGTGGTGGTCGTCACCGCCGAGGACGGTGCCACGCAGACCTACAGGGTCCAGGTCACCCGGCCACCACCCGGCACGGATGCAAGCCTTCGCGTGCTGGCGCTCAGCGCCGGGCCACTGGACCAGATCTTCGATCCGGTTCTCACCAGCTACACGGCCGGCGTCGGTCATCTGGCCGCGAGTACGCGTGTGCTGGCAACGCCCACCGATCCCAACGCCACGATGATCATCGCGGGTG
>JASFLG010000024.1:0-16698 GCA_050118205.1 Pseudomonadales bacterium | reverse complement strand
GACCGCGCTCAGGGCCCCATCCCCGCCAACTCGACGTTGATCTTCGAAGTGGAGCTTCTGGAGATCAACTGATCTCAGGGGGCCTCGGGATCGATCACGATCTCGAGGCTCGCGAGCAGCTGCAGGCCCTGGGCGAGACCCATGCGTACGCCCGTCAGGTCGACCCGACGGGGGTCCAGGGTGTTGAAGCTGGCCCGGCGCAGGTCGGCACCCGATAGATCCAGCCCCTGGCCGGTCAGGCCGTTGAGATCGGATCCCGACAGGTCGGCGTCCGCCAGGCAGCAGTGGTTTGCCAGCACGTCGATCATCCGGTTGTCCGTCAGCACGCACTCCTTGAGGAACGTGTTCGATAGATCGCCGAACGCGAAGTTGCACCCTTGCATGGTGAAGCTCGCCAGGGTGCTCGCACCGCGGATCGGCAGGCAGAAGTCGCAACCCGAGAAATCGGCACCCTGCAGATGGCAGTGGGTCAGGCGCAGGTCGTAGGCGCTGGCCTTGACGAACACCGCCATGGTCAGATCACAGTGCTCGAAGCGCGCTTCGCGCAGATTCGCGTAGGAGAAGTCGACGCCCTCCCCGTCGCCCTCCGGGGGCAGGGCCCGGCACCGATCGAACGTGGCGCCGGAAAGGTCGCAATGGCGGAAGCTTGCGCCAGCGAGCAGACACCGCTGGAAGTCGGCATCGGCGAGCTCCGCACCCGCGAAATCCGTGCTCGACAGATCCTCGTCGTGAAATACCCGGCCCATTGGGCTAATTTAGCCCCCATGGTCGACTCTCTGCTAGACGCAAAGAAAGGCAGGACGGTGACCGGCCGGCTGGGCGCCCGCCTGGCCAGGACGGTGGTGCTCGGCAGTCTCGTCGTCGCTGCAGCGATCTACTGGCTCGCTGAGAGCTACGATGTGGACAAGGGCATGCTGCTCGAGTATCTCAGGACGAGCCTTGCCTTCGTCCTCTTCTTCGTGCTGGCTGGAATCCTCGGCGGCGTCCTGATCTGGCTGATCCGCCTCCTGCGGCGTCATTGACGATTCGGCGCCACCGGCGCGGACGGCGTGCGGCGTCATTGACGATTCAGCGCCATCGGCGCCGACGGTGTGCGGCTCAGTCGTCCTTGAGCGACGCGAAGAAACGCTCTGCCCTGGGCTGGTAGTAGTTATCGTAGTCGAGAGAGAAGGCAACGGACTGGGCCCGGCCGAGGATCCGGTCCCGATCGACGAAGCCGATGTAGCGGGAGTCGCGGCTGTTGTCCCGGTTGTCGCCGAGCATCAGGTACTTGCCCTGGGGCACCTTCACCGGGCCGAAGGAGCTCGCATTGGACGCCCAGCGCGTCTCGTAGAGCATGATCATGTGCTCGGTGCCGAGGACGGATTCCCTGTAGAAGCGATACCGGAACGGGTCCGGCACCATGGAAGCGGGCAGCTGGTCGCCGTTGATGGGCGTATAGACCGCCTGCTCGCCGTTGATCGTCAGCACGTTGTCCTTCAGCGACACCACGTCGCCGGGAATGCCGACGATCCGCTTGACCAGCAGCCGCTCGTCCTCGGGTGATGGAAACGTGACCACATCCCCGCGCTCCGGCTCGTGCCAGTGTGCCAGCCGCTTGAGGGTGAAAGGTACGCGCAGGTCGTAGGCCAGCTTGTCGACGACGATGCGATCGCCTACCAGTATGGTCGGCAGCATGGAACCGGACGGCACCTGATTCCAGTCGGCGATGGCGGAACGGAACACCAGCATGACGGCGATGAAGAGCGCGAAACCGCGCCAGTCGCGCCAGATGTCCCGGATCCGATCAGCCATGCGCCCCGCCCTTTGGCCCGGGCGCGTTGGCCTCGAATCCGGCGAGCTGCTCGGCGGTCGCTTCCTGCTGGTAGCGGGACTTCCATTCCGGGTACGGCATGCCGTAGACACGCTCACGGGCCTGCTCGTAGTCCATGGGAATGCCCGCTTCCTCGCAGGCGGCCACGTACCATTTGGAGAGGCAGTTCCGGCAGAATCCCGCCAGATTCATCAGGTCGATGTTCTGCACGTCCTTGCGCTCATCGAGATGGGCAAGCAGGCGCCGGAACACGGCGGCTTCGATCTGGTTCTGTTGCGTTTCGTTCATGAAGCCAATGGTACCGGTGCCCCGGCACGAAGCAAGGCTCGGTCGGACGTCCCGGTTCTCGCGGCGTTCGTGACTGTGCTTCAATGGCGCCGAGCCGGCCCCAGCCGGCCTGCCATTGAGGATCACCGGCGTTGACAGAGCTGCTGAGCCCCGAGGTGTTGCTGGCCTTCGTCACCCTGACAGCGCTGGAAATCGTTCTCGGGATCGACAACATCATCTTCATCTCCATCGTTACCGGGCGTCTGCCGCCGGAGCAGCAGGCTCGCGGCCGGTATCTCGGCCTTTCCCTGGCGATGATTCTGCGGATCGGGCTGCTCGTCTCTCTCACCTGGATCATGGAGCTGACCAGCGATCTGTTCACGGTGCTCGGAAAGGGCGTGTCCGGTCGCGACCTGATCCTCCTGTCCGGCGGTGCCTTCCTGATGGCCAAGGCGACCCGGGAGGTGCACAACTCTCTGGAAGGAGAGGAGGGCGACGGTCATGCCGCCGGTCGGGTCAGCTTCACCGGCGTGCTGCTCCAGATCGCCATCATCGATATCGTCTTCTCACTCGACTCGGTCATCACGGCGGTGGGGCTCGTGGACGAGCTGCCGGTCATGATCGCGGCGGTGGTGGTGGCCGTTCTGGTGATGATGCTGTCGGCGGCGTCCATCAGCCGCTTCGTCGCGGATCACCCGACGGTGAAGATGCTGGCCCTGGCCTTTCTCATACTGATCGGCTTCACGCTCATGGGTGAAGGCCTGGATCTGCATACGCCCAAGGGCTACATCTACTTCGCGATGGCGTTCTCGTTCGGCGTCGAGATGCTCAACATCCGGGCGAAAAAGAAGCGGCAAGACCACTTGCGCCTGCGCAAGGCGCAGCTCGCCGATCTGATCGAGGGTTCGAGCTCGACGCGGGAAAGTGCCTAGCATGCCCTCAGGGCATCAGCCATCAGCGCGGCTTGTCGCGCAGAAAGACCCAGTTGTCGCCGCGGGATTGGGACTCACTGAAGTAGTAGCCGGCCCCATCGAACTGCTGCAGGCTTTTGAGCGTGGAGACACGATTGTCGATGATGTAGCGCGCCATGAGGCCGCGCGCCTTCTTGGCGTAGAAGGACAGAAACTTATAGCGGCCGTTCTTCAGGTCCTTGAACGATGGTGTGATGATGCGGGCATCGATGGCGCCCGGATCGATCGCCTGGAAGTACTCGTTCGATGCCAGGTTGACCAGCACCGGCTGGCGCTGATCGGCGATCGCCTCGTTCAGCGCCCTGGTCAGCCGCTCGCCCCAGAAGCTGTAGAGGTCGTCGCCGCGCGGGTTGGCGAGCTTCGTGCCCATCTCCAGCCGGTATGGCTGGATGAGATCCAGCGGCTTCAGCAGGCCGTACAGGCCGGAGAGAATACGAAGGTGCTTCTGCGCCCACGCCCAGTCCCGTTCCGTCAGGGTCGGCGCGTCGAGTCCGATATAGACATCGCCTTTGAATGCGAGTGCCGCGGGACGCGCGTTGTCGGTGGTGAATGGCGTGTGCCACTCGCCGTAGCGTCTGTAGTTGAGGTCGGCAAGATCGGTGGACAGGTGCATGAGCTGGGCGATCTCCGCCGGAGCCTTGGTGCGCAGCACGCTGACGAGTTGTTTTGACTCCTTCAGAAAAACTGGCAGGCTATGTTTCGCGGTGGTGGCGGTACTGTTGAAGTCGAGCCTTTTGGCGGGCGATATGACGGCCAACATTCGGCGGGTCTCTTGGCAAACGGAAATGGATGGAAGGCCGGGTAGTTTAACCAATTCTTCCCGGAAGAGAATGCAGATAGTCGCGCTGAGCGATACCGGCAAGGTCCGCCGGAACAACGAGGACGCCATCGCCTACGATTCAGACGCCGCTGTGGCGGTGCTGGCAGACGGCATGGGCGGGCTCGAGGCCGGCGAGGTGGCGAGCCGGTTGGCTGTCGACACGATTCTCGAGCTCCTGCGCGAACGGGAGTCGGACTCGGATACGGCGCTGACCAAGGCGATCGCCAGCGCCAACCAGGCGGTACGCCAGGTGTCTCTCTCGCGAGGGGTGGAGATGGGCACTACCGTGGTTACCTGGCTGCTCACCGGGCAGGGACAGTGCCTCGTGGGCCACGTCGGAGATTCCCGCGCTTACCGTTACCGTTCCGGGGTGCTGCGGCGTCTCACCCGGGATCACAGCATGGTGCAGCAGATGGTCGACGACGGCCTGCTCAACGAGGCGGAGGCGGAGACGTCGCCGAATCGCAACGTGATCACGCGGGCGCTGGGGCTGGTCGGCAACGTGGAGGTGGACGTTCGCTCCTGGGTGAACAGCCCCGGCGACGTCTACCTGCTGTGCAGCGACGGCCTGACGGACATGGTTTCGGAGACGGAGATCGGGAACATTCTCTCGCACGTTAACCTGGAACCGGACGAGCTCGACACAGTGGCCGAGACGCTGGTCGCACGTGCCAACGAGGCCGGCGGCCACGACAACGTGACGGTGCTGCTGATCCGCCCGGGCTGATGCGTCGCCGTCAGACGCGAGGCATCTCCTGCCGCGATATAATCGCCGTTTTCGCAGCCAGTCGGAGAATCGTGCCGTGAGCACTTCAGAATCCATCGCCGAGAAGCTGGACGCCCGCTTCGCTGTGCAGCATCTCGAGGTGACCAACGAGAGCGGCAGCCACAACGTGGCGCCCGGGTCCGAGACGCACTTCCGGGTGGTGGTGGTCAGCGACGACTTCGAGGGCGAGCGGTTGCTCGCCCGGCACCGCGCGGTGAACGAGACCCTTGCGGACGAGCTCGCCGGCGGCGTGCACGCGCTGGCCCTGCACACGTACACGGCGCGTGAGTGGCGCGAGCGCTTCGGGTCGGCGCCCATGTCGCCGCCCTGTCGCGGCGGCAAGCAGCGGGAGTCGACGTCGTGAGTCGGGTCATGACGTTCTATTGCTTCGCGGGCATGCGGGATCTGACGTTGATGCGCCAGCGTCTGGAGGCGGATGCGGCGGCGCTGGCCTTGAAGGGCACGATCCTGCTCGCGGAGGAAGGGATCAACGGCACGCTCTCCGGCGACGAGCCCGCACTCGAGGCGTTCGCCGAAAAGCTCGGCGCCATCGACGGCCTCGCTGACATGCCGATCAAGTTCTCGGCGGCACATCCGGACAACCCGGTCTTCTACCGGCTGAAGGTGCGGATCAAACCGGAGATCGTCGCTCTCGGGCAGCCCCGGGCAAGACCGGCGGAGCGCACGGGCGAGCACGTGGACGCTGCGGCCTGGAACGCGCTGCTGGACGACCCGGACGTGCTGGTGATCGACACGCGCAACGACTACGAGATCGGCATCGGGACCTTCCCCGGTGCGGTGAACCCGGGTACGGCCTCGTTCAAGCAGTTCCCGGATTTCGTCGCCGGTCTCGACCCCGAGGCACGGCCGCGCATCGCCATGTTCTGCACGGGCGGCATCCGCTGCGAAAAGGCTTCCGCGTACATGCTCGATCAGGGTTTTGCCGAGGTTTATCAGCTCGACGGCGGTATTCTGCGCTATCTGGAAACCGTGCCCGAGGACGAGAACCGCTGGCAGGGGGAGTGCTTCGTGTTCGATCAGCGCGTCTCCGTGGACGCGGAGCTGAACGAAGGCACCCATCGTCAGTGCTTCGCCTGTCGGCGGCCCCTGACCCCGGAGGAGGTGTCCTCGCCGGACTACGTGGTCGGGGTGAGCTGTCCGAAGTGCATCGACGAGCAGACCGATACCCAGCGCGCGGGGTTCGCCGAGCGCCAGCGCCAGGTGTCGCTCGCAGCCGAGCGTGGCGAGATGCACGTGGGACAGCGGATGACAGCCGCGGATCAGGGTGCGAGCAGGGGCTCGAGGTAGCCCAGGAGCGTATCCAGAAGCTTCGGCTGGGCCTGCGCGGTGGGGTGAATGCCGTCGCCCTGCATCATCCCCGGCTCCAGCGCGACCGTCTCCAGAAGAAACGGTACCAGGGGCACGCCGGTCTCTTCCGCCACGTCCTCGAAGACCTGCTGGAAGTCGCGCGTGTAGCGGGGTCCGTAGTTGGGCGGTATCTGCATGCCCACCAGCAGCACGCGCGCGTCCTCGGCGAGCGACAGCTGGACCATGCGTTTCAGGTTCTGCTTGATGGTGGCGGTGGGATAGCCACGCAGACCGTCGTTGCCGCCGAGCTCGATGATCACCACTGCCGGGTCGTGGCTGGCGAGCGCCTGGGGCAGCCGAGCGAGACCACCGGCCGTGGTTTCGCCGCTCACCGAGCCGTTGATCACCTCGAAGGGCGACGCCGTCTCGCTGAGTCGGTCGGCGAGCAGCGCCACCCATCCCTGCTCGCGTTGGATACCGTATGCGGCGCTGATACTATCGCCCATCACCAGAATGGTGGGGTTCTCACGCGTCGCTGACGCGGCCGCGGGCAGAATGAGGGCAAGTCCGCACGCGAGATACAGGAAGGCAGAAATGACAGCCCGCACGGCCGCCGTCGACGAGAGAGAGGAAGTACCCGAAACCATGAGCTCTGTGGTGATCGAAACTGCTGGCGTTGCCAAGATCGTGCCCACTGCCGAGGGCGAGCTGGTCATATTGGAAGGGATCGACCTCGAAATCAACGCGGGTGAATCGGTGGCCATCGTCGGCGCCTCGGGATCCGGCAAGACCACCCTGCTCGGCATCCTGGCCGGGCTGGACGTGCCGACCGCCGGCCGTGTGTGGCTGTGCGGTGCCGAGCTCACCGCGCTCGACGAAGAGGAGCGGGCGCGGGTACGCGGCGAGCAGATCGGATTCGTCTTCCAGACGTTTCAGCTGCTCGGCAGCCTCACCGCACTCGAGAACGTGATGCTTCCGGCGGAACTGCGTGGTGAGGCGGAGGCGGAGCGCGATGCGCGGGCGGTTCTCGACAAGGTCGGCCTTTCCGGTCGGCTCGATCACTATCCGCGTCAGCTCTCCGGCGGCGAGCAGCAGCGGGTGGCCATCGCCCGGGCATTCGCCTCCCGGCCCAACGTGCTGTTCGCGGATGAGCCCACCGGCAATCTGGACACGCGTACCGGGCAGCGGATCATCGATCTCCTGTTCGAGCTGAACGCCGAGTTCGCCACGACCCTGGTGCTGGTCACTCACGATGAGCGCCTGGCGCAGCGCTGCGCCCGCATCATCGAGATCGACAGCGGCCGGATCCTGAATTGAGCGCGTCGTCGTGAAGGCCGCACTGATGCTGCGCCTCGCCTGGCGCGACTGGCGCGGGGGAGAGCTTACGCTTCTGGTCATTGCGCTCATGGTCGCTGTCGGCACGGTGACCGCCGTGAGCCTGTTCGTCGATCGTCTGCATCAGGCATTGCTCAACGAGTCTTCCAACTTTCTCGCCGCGGATCGCTACATCGGCAGCAGTCAGGAGATCCCCGAGGCCTTCCGCGACGCGGCCCGGGCCCTGGGTCTCGAAACCGCGGACACGCTGGCGTTTCCTTCCATGGTGTATGCGGCCAATGACCGTCACGAGCTGGTCAGCGTCAAGGCGGTCGGCCCCGGTTACCCGCTGCGCGGCACCCTCACTGTGGCGGACGAGCCGTTTGCCCGGGGCGCGCCCACGTCGATGCTGCCCGCGCCCGGTGAGGTCTGGCTCGATGCGCGACTGTTCCCGTCGCTGGGGGTCTCGCTCGGCGACGTGATCGAGGTCGGGGTGGCACCGCTCACCGTGACACGGGTGCTCACCTCGGAACCCGACCGTGGCGGCAGTCTGTACGATCTGGGCCCGCGGCTTCTGATGCGCATCGAGGACGTGCCCGCCACCGAGGTCGTCCAGCCCGGCAGCCGGTTGTCCTACCGGCTGCTGCTGAAAGGCGACGACGGCGCGCTGGAATCACTGCGCGACTCGCTCGGTATCGACGAGGACGACAACTACTGGTGGCGCAGCATCCGCGAGTCGAGCCCGACCATCGGCTCGGCGCTGGATCGGGCGGAGAGCTTCCTCCTGCTCGGCGGGCTGCTCGGCGTGCTCCTGGCAGGCGTGGCGGTGGCGCTGTCCGCGCACCGCTACGCGCGCCGCCACTACGACCACGTAGGGGTCCTGAAGACCCTGGGCGCCACACCCAATCAGGTGCTGGGTGCCTATCTCGGCGTGCTCGGTGTGGTCGGCGGCGTGGCCGTGCTGCTGGGCCTGCTGGTCGGGGTCGGGGTGCATCTCGCCATCGTGTTCGTGCTGAAGAGCCTGATTCCGGTGGCGCTGCCCATGCCGAGCATTCGACCGCTGCTGCTCGGCGCGACGACCGGGTTCATCTGTGCGCTGGCCTTTGCCCTGCCACCGCTCCTGCACCTGAAGGACGTCTCGCCCATGCGGGTCATCCGCCGCGACGTGGGCGTGCCGCCGCCATCGCAGATCCTGACCTATGCCGCGGCTGCCCTGGGCAGCCTCGGGCTGCTGGTGTGGTACAGCGGCAGCCTGGCGCTCACTGCCTGGACGCTTGTCGGCACGCTGGGCGTGCTGCTGGTGTTCGGGGTGCTGGCCATGGCCCTGCTCAAGGGTGGCCGCATGGTCGGCATGCAGGCGGGCAGCGGACTGCGCCTTGCGCTCGCCGGACTGCAGCGACGCCGCAAAGAAAACGTGGCGCAGATTCTGATCTTCGGCCTCGCCATCATGCTGCTGCTCATCCTGCTCCTGCTGCGCACCGCGCTGCTCGACGAGTGGCGAAACGAGGTGCCGGATAACGCCCCGAACCACTTCGCGCTCAACATCGCCCCCGAGGACGTATCCGAGGTGGGGGCGATGATCGCCGGGGTGAGTTCGCAGCAGGGTGGGCTCTTTCCCATGATCCGCGGTCGGATCACCGCGGTGAACGGAATCGACGCTGAGACCTGGGAGAAGACCCACCCATCGGCACTCGGCGAGGGACCCCGCCTGCGCTCCGGGCGCAACCTGACCTGGTCGGCAGACATGCCGGAAGACAATCGCCTGGTGTCCGGCCGCTGGTGGGACGCCGACGATGACGGGGCGATGGTGTCGCTGGAGGACGACTACGCGAGAGATCTCGGGCTCGGGATCGGCGACGTGCTCACCTTCGACATCGGCGGCGAGCGGGTGGACGTGACGGTGGCCAATCTGCGTCGGCTCAACTGGGAGAGCATGCGACCGAACTTCTTCATCATCTTTTCTCCCGGTGCGCTGGAAGGCTTCCCGGCCACCTGGATGACGAGCTTCTACCTGAAACCGGAGAACAAACGCTTCCTGAACGACCTGCTCTCGCGATTTCCGACCATCACCGTGATCGAGGTGGACGCCATCATTGCCCAGGTGCAGAGCATCATCGCCCGGGTCACCCAGGCGGTGGAGCTGGTGCTGGGGCTCGTGCTGGCTTCAGGGTGCCTGGTGCTCATCGCCAGCATCCAGGCCAGCCGGGACGCCCGTATGGCCGAGCATGCGCTGATCCGCACGCTGGGCGGCACGCGTCGGCTCATCACCGGATCGCTCACCGCGGAGTTTCTCGCCCTGGGGCTCTTTGCCGGAATCGTCGCGGTGGTCGGGGCGGAGGTCACCGTGTTCATACTGCAGTCGCAGGTGTTCGGGTTGCGCGCCACCCTGCACCCGTGGTTGTGGCTGGCCGGACCCGCCATCGGCGCCGTGCTGATCCTGACCGTAGGGCTTCTCGGCACCCGCCGTCTCGTCTCGGCCCCGCCCATCAGCGTCCTGCGGGGGTTAAACTGAGCTCATGAGCACCGACAAGCGCCGCTACGACCGGAACAAGCTGCAGAAGAAGCTGCGGCGGGAGGTCGGCAACGCCATCGTGGACTACGGCATGATCGACGAAGGCGATACCGTGATGGTCTGCGTCTCCGGCGGCAAGGACTCCTACACCCTGCTCGACATGCTCATGAGCCTGAAGCTGAGTGCGCCCGTCCGCTTCGATCTGGTCGCGGTCAATCTGGACCAGAAGCAGCCCGGATTTCCAGGTGACGTGCTGCCCGGGTACTTCGAGCGCATCGGCGTCGAGTATCACATCCTGGAGGAGGACACCTACTCCGTCGTGCAGCGGCTGACGCCGCCCGGCAAGACCACCTGCCCGGTGTGCTCGCGCCTGCGGCGCGGGATTCTCTACAGCTTCGCGCGGAAGATCGGCGCCAGCAAGATCGCCCTCGGACACCATCTGGACGATGTGGTGGAGACGCTGTTTCTGAACCTCTTTCACGGTGGGCGGCTGAAGGCGATGCCGCCCAAGCTCAGAAGCGACGACGGCACCAACATGGTGATCCGCCCCCTGTACTACAGCCGAGAGCGGGACATCGCCCGCTGGGCCGAGGCGCGGCAGTACCCCATCATTCCCTGCAATCTCTGCGGGTCCCAGGAAAACCTGCAGCGGCAGGTGATCAAGGAGATGCTCGCCGGATGGGATCGAACGGCGCCGGGTCGCGTGGAGAACATCGCCCGCAGCCTGCGGCACGTGGTGCCCTCCCATCTCGGCGACCGGGATCTCTTCGATTTCGTGAACCTGTCCCTCGACGATCCGTCCGTTCGTTTGTCACTGCTCGACATCACCCACAACGCCGCCGCACACACGGCGGGGTAGTACTCCTCGTTTTCTTCTGCCGATCCCGGCAGCGCCCGGGCCGGGTAGGCATCGTCGGGCACGCTAGGCCGAAGCTGTGCTTCGGCCCCCGTCCATGGACGCTCAGACACGGGAGGCTGTTCGCTTCGCGAACAGCTAAGCAATTCACCCGATGGGTGAACTGCCGCCATCCCTGGCCCGTGACTGACCCGCCGACGCCCACCCGGCGCCGCCTGCATCCACTGGGAATTCGAGGTGTTCGCACGCGCCGGTGCTCGTGTTGGTGACGATCTCAGACGCCCACCGACATCAGCTCGGGCGGCGAAACCGTCGCGAGTCGATCATCCACGATCTCGAGAGGTGCAGAAGCGTCCGGGGCGGAAGCATGTCGCAGGGTCAGTCGAGGGCCAGGGACGGCCCTCGCCTGAGCGTCCAGGGATGGAGGCTGATGCGAAGCTTCAGCCAAGCGTGCCCGGCGGCATGCTTCCGCCCCGGACGCTTCGTCGTCGAACGCAACAGGGGGCGAACCCTAAGAGTAATCGCTGGCCCGCAGCTGGATCTCCTCGCGTGCCATGGCTTCCGTCGACTCCAGCACCTCCGTGAGAGCCACCTCGAAACTGTGCACGAGCCCGAGCAGGTTTTTGCGCTCGGACTTGGCGATCGCGAGCTCCAGGGTCTTGGCCGCATCCTTGAGGCGTTTGGCGCCGAAGCTGCCGGCCACACCGTGCAGGTTGTGCGCGAGCCGTTCCGCTTCCTCGAACTGCTCGGAGGTGACGTAACCGCGCATCTTGGCGCCGGCATCGCCGTAGTAGGTGCCGAAGTCGCCCATCAGCTTGATCATCAGCCGGATGTTGCCGTTGTGGCTGCGGATGGCCTGGCCGATGTCCATGCCCGGCAGCCGCTGCAGTGGCATGGCAGATAGCGCCGCCTCCACGGCGTGGTCCAGGTCCGCCCCCTCCAGACGGTCGGTGGCACGGCGCCGGGGGGGCGTTGAATGCTCCTCCAGCCGGCCGGGCAGAATGCTGTCCAGCTCGATCAGCAGCGTGTCGAATTCGATGGGTTTGGTGATGTAGGCGTCGCAGCCGGCCGCCATTGCCGCATCCTTGCTCTCGGAGAGCGCATCCGCGGAAACGGCGATGATCGGCACCTCGAGCGACTGGCGGCGGAGAATCTTCGCGGCTTCCAGCCCGTCGAGTTCCGGCATGTGGATGTCCATCAGGATGACGTCATAGTCGCTCGCGGTCGCCTTGGTGACAGCCTCCCGGCCGTTCTGTGCGATGTCGACCTCGGCGCCACGGTGCTGCAGAAACTCCAGGGCCAGCTGCTGGTTGATGGGATTGTCCTCCGCCACCAGGATGCGCCGGCCGGCGAGGGAGATGTCGCTGACCCGGCGTTCCGGCCGTTCCTTCTGCGCCTTCGTCTCGGCGGTCGGCAGGCTGGTCAGGATCGAGAAGCTGAAGCAGGAACCCTTGCCGAGGGTCGAGGTCACCTGGATGTCGCCGCCCATGAGATCCACCAGGCGCTCGGAGATGGTCAGACCGAGGCCGGTGCCGCCGTAGCGTCGCGTGGTGGAGGTCTCGGCCTGCTCGAACGATTCGAACAGCCGCGCCAGCTTGTCCTCTCCGATGCCGATACCGGTATCGCTCACCGCGATGGAGAGCACCAGCTGACCGCCGGAGGCGGCGATGACGTCCGCGGTCAGCTGGATGCCGCCCTTCTCGGTGAACTTCACCGCGTTGCCCACCAGGTTCACCAGCACCTGCTGCAGGCGCAGGGCGTCACCCAGGAGGATGCCGTCTTCCGGGAACGCGGGATGGTCGTCGGTGCGGTCGATGATCTCGAAGGTGAGGTTACGCCGCCGGATCTCCGTGCGGAACAGGCGCTCCACCTCGCCCAGGGCGTCCGCCAGGCGGAAGGGCCTCGACTCGAGGACGAGTTTGCCTGCCTCGATTTTGGAGAAGTCGAGCACGTCGCTGACCAGGGTGAGCAGGTTCTCCGCAGCGTTCCGGATGGCGGTGACGTACTCGTGCTGCTTGCGGTCCAACGCCGACTCCAGCGCCAGCTTGGAGAAACCGACGATGGCATTCATGGGCGTGCGGATCTCGTGGCTCATGTTGGCGAGGAATTCGCTCTTCGCCTTGGTCGCGGCCTCGGCGATCTGACGCTGCTTGTCCGCCTGCTCGCGCTCGATGCGTTCGGAGATGTCGATCAGGGATCCCTCGATGTAGTCGCCCTGCTCCGGGTCGTGGTTCAGCCGGGCCGTGAGCGACATCCAGAATGTGCGACCGTCGCGAGTCACACCCTGAGTTTCGAAGCCGTTCACCAGCTGAGAGTCTTCCAGGGCCGAGAGGAACCTGCCGGCTTGCTCGTTGGTCAGGAAAACACGATCGAGCAGGTCGCGGTACTCGTCCATCAGCTGATCGATGTTGGCGAACCCGAGGATACGGGCCAGCGTCGGGTTGGCGTTGACCAGCAGACCGTCCGGGCTGATCCGGAACAGCCCCTCGATGGCGTTGTCGTACAGCGCCCGATACTGGTTCTGGCTGGCCTGCAGATCCGCATACAGGCGCGCGTTCTCGATGGAGATGGCGGCCTGGGAAGCAAGGAGCGTCAGCACCTCGACCCGCTGGGACGTGAACACGCCTGTCAGCCAGCGGTGCTCCAGGTACAGAATGCCGGTGATGTCTCCGCGGTGCACGATGGGCAGGCAGAGCACGGACAGCGGCGCGAGACGCTTCACGTACGGATCCTGGGTGAATACGTCCTCCTGGGTGGCATCCGAGAGCACCAGGGGTTCCTTGGTACGGCCGACGAACTGAACGATGGACTCCGGGACCTCGTCGGTGGCCTCCAGCGGTGCGGGCGGGGCTACCCGTCGGGTGGCCCCGCCGTCGACCGAGGCGATCGCTTCGAGATACAGGCGCTTGTCGTGGGCGAGCAGCATGCAGGCCTTCTGTGCGCCGGCATGCTCCAGCGCCAGGCGCAGAAGCTTGGTGAGCACCTTGTCGAGCAGGATCTCGCCGGAGATCGTCTGCGCCGCGCGCAGCACCGTAGTGGTGTCGACGATGCGCTCGTTGAACTCGGTGGATTCGAAGCTCGAGGTGTTGCCCTGAAAGTCGCGGACCGTCAGATCGGCGAGATCGCCAACGGACAGCATGCTGCCGGTGCCCACGGAGAGGTGATCGCTGATCAGGTTGTGGAATTCCCGCTCCAGCTGGTTCGCCTTGGCGGTCGCGCCCCAGCGCAGATAAGCCTGGTAGGCGTTGCGGGCGAACAGCCGCGCGAAGTCTGCCCGACCCTGCGCCTCGCAGCCGCGGGCGGCGAGCTCGTAGGCGAGCGCCTCGTCGTTCGCCTGACCGTGTCGGCGGGCCCGCTCCGCGGCGACCTCGAAGTACTCGAGTGCCCGTGTGGTGGTACCGCTGCGCCAGGCCAGATCGGCCTGCAGGATCATCCGCTTCGAGGCCACGTGGGCCGCGCCCTCGCGCTCCCAGCGCTTCAGGACCTTCAGATTGTGGCGCGCCTGGCGCCGTCCTCCGGGGGTGCCACTGCGCAGCAGCACCAGCCCTTCGGCAAGCCTGAACGTGGCCTGCAGGGGCGATCCGGCGATGGCGTCCACGTACTGCGCGGCAAGCGGCAGGATGTTCTCGGCGCCGCGGAAGTCGTTGAACAGGACGGCGAAGTACAGGCGCAGGACGTAAACGTAAGCGTGCGCGACGGCGTCCTCGCTGTTGTTGATCGACAGCTCACGGTCGCTGCGTACGTCTGCTTCGTTCTGTCCGAGCAGGCTGCCGACGATCTGCAGCACGAAGTTGCTGATGTTGATCCCGGTAACGTGTCGGAACTGGGCGATGTCGTTGATCTGCTGGGCAAGCTCGCGTTTGAGCGACGACAGCTCCATGCCTCGCAGCAGCGCGTTGGCGGCGAAGCAGGCGCTGGCAGACGCGGCGAACTCGAAATCCTGTCGCGCCATGCTGCGGCCGATGTTCTCCGAGAGCAGGGACAGGGAGTGATCCAGCGTGTTCGACCAGGGATCGACCAGCCCGGCGAGCAGCGTGAGCGCACGTATCGAGGCAGCGTCGCTGGGAAAGGCGCTCGCCACGGTCCGCGCCTGCATGGCATATCGCTGGGCCGCGACCACGTTGTCGTCGGAGATGGCCGTGATGGCCCGCGCCGCGTAGGCGAACGCGGTTTCCGCGGTGTAGCCGTGGCGCGCCGAGCGCTTGATCACGTCGTCCGCGAAATCCACCAGCTTCGGGGCACCGAGATGATAGCCCGTGTGCAGAAGGTAGCTGACGAAACGGAAACACTGGTTGAGCTTCACGTCCTCGAGCACGGGCGGGTTCTGCGGCAGCGTCCCCGATCCCCGCCGCGGCAGCCGGTCTTTGAGCCGTCGTGCGCGCCGGGCCGTGCCGCGCAGGGCGCCGGAGGCCGCGCTGGACCCGGGCAGCCCGTAGCCGAGATCGCCGAGCGCCGACAGGGCCAGGTCCCACGCTTCGCTGAGGTGATTCTGCACGACCGCGGAGCGGATCTTGATCTCTGCCAGAGTGCTGTTGTGTCGTGGTGCCGAGGCCAGCACGCGATCCAGCTGCTCGAAGTCACCGCAGAAGAAAGCGGCCTCGGCAGCGCACTCGCACAGGTCGAGCTGAGCCGGGTCCGTCGGCTGACGGATCAGCGCCAGGCCGCTGCGGCAGTATTTGTACGCCTGCTGGAACACACCCTGTCGCAGCGTTTCCCTGGCGGCCAGCAGGTTGAAGTGAGCCACCTCGGCGCGCCGCTCGGGATCGGTCTCCAGTGGATCGGTGGCGGCGTTCAGGTGGTCGGCGATCTGCAGCAGCTTGGCGCCGCTGGGCCGACCGGTGCCGATCAGGAAGCGGGCGATCGAGAGATGATGGTCGGGTTTGCGTCCGTCCCTGATACCGCCATAGACCAGGGCACGGATGCGCGGGTGCGCGAACTGGTACTGAATCAGCTCGGAGTAATCCCCCACGGGGAGCGTCACCAGAAGCCCCAGAGCAACGGCGGGCCGAAGATCCGCCGCAGCCTCGGACTCCGAGACGGCGCAGAGGCTTGCCAGCAGGCTGATGGTGAACTGCTCACCGATGGCCGATGCGAGCGCCAGTGCCGTCCGGGTCCGCTCCGGGAGGCTCGAGAGGTGTGCGATCACCCGCTCGGTGGTGTTGCGGCTGAAGTAGTGGCCGCGAACCCGCTCGATGTCCCAGGTCCAGAAGCCGCCCATGGGGTCGTGGGTGATGCCGCCCATCCGGTGCAGCTCTTCCAGGAGCGCGAGCACGTTGGCCGGAATGCCGTCCGTTTTCATGTGAATCTCGGCGGCCAGCTCGCGCACCCTCGCCTCTGACTGGCTGAGCATGTCGGAAACGAGGCTGCGCACGTCGGAGCGCTCGAACGGTGTGAGCGCGATCTCGGTTCGCTTGGTCGCGACCCGGGGATTGCCGAAGAGCTCGGCGTGGCCGTGTTCCGAGGTCAGCACCAGCAGCAGGTTGCGGGTGTCCAGAGACAGGTCAAGCAGCGCAGCCAGACACTCGTCCGGAACCTCGTCCGTGTGCTCCAGAATCAGGCAGAGCGGCTGGGGCGTGAGGGCGCGGAGCAGGATGCGGATGCCGCGATTCGGCAGGCCGGCGGTGACCTCGGCATCGGCGTCGAGCAGGGGTTTCAGCTCCGGAATGAACGGCTTGAGGGAGCGCAGGTCGGGCCCGTCGGCAGCCCTGACTCGGGTCATGATCGCGTCCCCGGCGTCGGTGCCGAGCGAGAGCGCCTGGCGGAGCACCTGGCGCAGCATCTCGAGCCAGATGGCGTCCGTGTCGCGGAGGTCGAATCGGGGTCCGCTCGCGCGGGCGACGAGCAGATCGCTCTCCGCGCCCTGGCGTCCGATCTCGCCGAGGAGCGCCCCCTTGCCGATGCCCGTCGGCCCCGTGATCTCCAGGAACAGCACCTCACCGTGCTGGGTGCGTCGGATCAGCTCGCCGATCAGGTTCACTTCCCTGGCGCGCCCGTAGAGCCGCTTCGGCATGGCCAGCTGGCCGGGCGCGTCGGTCTGGCCGAGGCGGAAGGGAATCACGTTGGCGTGATTC
>JASFLG010000023.1:0-16747 GCA_050118205.1 Pseudomonadales bacterium | reverse complement strand
CGCCCATGAGCCAGCTTCAGAACAGGCGCATCCTACTCGGGATCTCGGGCGGCATCGCAGCGTACAAAACGCCGCAGCTCGTGCGACTTCTGCGCCAGGCGGGTGCCGAGGTGCAGGTGGTGATGACGGCCAGCGCGGGCAGATTCGTCACCGCGACAAGCCTGCAGGCCGTCTCCGGCAAGCCTGTGCGCGACACGCTCTGGGACCCGGCCGCCGAAGCGCACATGGGACATATCGAGCTTGCCCGCTGGGCGGATCTGGTTCTGATCGCTCCGGCCACGGCCGACCGGCTGAGCCGGCTGGCGAGCGGGCACGCCGACGATCTGCTCGGGGCCGTCTGCCTGGCCACGCGGTCCCCAATCGCCATTGCGCCCGCCATGAACCAGGCCATGTGGGAGGCACCCGCAACCCGGCGCAATCTCTCGATCGTTCTTCAGGATGGCGTCACCGTCATAGGTCCCGAGGACGGCCATCAGGCCTGCGGCGAGTTCGGGCCCGGACGGATGACCGAGCCGGACGCACTCGTGCACACGGTCACCGGGCTCCTGGCGGGCACCTCCCAATCCCAGATCCGCGACCCCCACACATCGGGCGCCCTCAAGGGGCGCCACGTCGTCGTCACCGCGGGGCCCACCCGGGAGGCCATCGACCCGGTCCGCTACATCAGCAACCACAGCTCGGGCAAGCAGGGGTATGCGATGGCCGCTGCCGCGCTGGCCGCCGGCGCACGGGTCACCCTCATCAGCGGGCCGGTCTCGGAGCCGATACCCCAGGGGGTTACCCTGGTCAGGGTGGAGTCCGCCCGCGAGATGCACGATGCCTGCCTCGAGGCGGCCGCGGATTGCGACCTTTTCATCGCCGTCGCCGCCGTGGCGGACTACCGTCCGGCAACCGTCGCGGAACGGAAGATCAAGAAGTCCGCCGGCGGCGGCGCAACGCTCACGCTGGATCTGGTGGAGAATCCCGACATCGTGGCGAGCGTCGCCGCGCTCCCCAACCGCCCGGTGGTGGTGGGCTTCGCGGCGGAGACCCACGATGCCCTCGCCCATGGGAGGGACAAGCTCGCCCGCAAGGGTCTGGATGCCATCATCGTCAACGACGTCTCGCGCTCGGACATCGGCTTCAGCAGCGAGGACAACGCCGCCGTTCTGATCTGGGCCGACGGCGAGGTCTCGCTGGACAAGCAGCCCAAGGCGTTGCTGGCTACTACGATCATGGACCGGCTGGCCGAGCTTTTTGTGCGCCAGTTAGCGCACACATACCCCGAAAACGTGGCAAATTAGCCGTAGTCACGGTTCGCGCCGGTGACTACCATACTCGCGGCAACGGGTCGCCGGTCGGGCCGGGATGGGCCGATCCGGCGCTCGTGCACGTTTTCCATCGGTGCCTGCCACGAAGCGCATACCGACTCGCTAAGGATGGACACATGGCCAGAGCCAAAGGGAAGAGCGCACCCAGCAAGGCCCCGAAGAGCAGGGCGAGCCGCGCCGCCAACAACTCGATCTGGAACCACGCGCTGATCGCGATCGTCACCGCCATGATCGGGGTGGCGCTGATGACCGGACTCGTGTGGTGGCAGCTCGTGCTGGGCGCCAGCGAAACCTCAGAGCGCCAGCAGATGAATATCCTGAACCAGGCCTACGTCGGCTTCTTCAACGGGCAGATCGAGGAGATCCGCACGCGGATGAACGCCCTCGCCACCGCGGAGGACACGGTGGATGCGCTGATCAGCAACGACCGGGCCGAGATGGCTGCCCTCGGCCGCCGGTTGACCCAGCAGCAGGGCTACGCGCTACGGGTGGAGATCATTCCCAAGGGCCAGGCCGAGATGGACAGCAAGGGCGCCGCGCCCATCTCCTTCGCCGCCCTGGACGTGATCCTGCGTGCGGAGACCGCGCCCTTCGTAGGCCCCGAGATCTCGAAGGCCCAGCCCAATCTGGTCTTCGTCGCCCAGCCCATCCTGAACGACGGGGTCGTCCGGGGCGTGCTCTTCGTGGCCCTGGACAGGCAGGGGATTCTGTTCAGGCCGCTCACCCAGATGGGCAACACGGCCGAGTTCGGCCAGGTGAAGATTCTTCAATCGATCGGCGGCGCCGAGCCCACAGAGGTTTTCACCTTCGGCGCCCCCGGCACGTCCACCGACGCCATCGTGACGGATCTGTCCGTGCCCCAGTGGAAGCTCGTCTTCGAGCCCAACTACGATGCGCTCCTGCCGAACAACCAGATCGCGACCCTTCTCACCGCCGTAGCGGTCATGCTCGGATTCTTCCTGGCCGGTATCGCTTTCGCGTTCTCCAGCCTGTCCCGGAAGATACAGCACGACGCCAGCACGCTCGCCGGGCAATTGAGTCAGCTCCTGCGTGGGCGCAGCCCGGGGATGGAAACCTACGATCTGCCCGTCTTCCAGCAGCTCGCCGCGGGCGCCGCGCAGATCAGCGGCCGGCAGACCAGCGCTCCAGCACAGACGGCCGCCCTGCCCGAGGGGAAGGGGACGCCCGCCGACCTGCTCGAAGAGGACGGCACCGGCGAAGCGCTGGAGACGCAGCCCGAGGACCTGCTCGATGACGACGAGGAGAGCTATCTGGAAGTGAACGTCGCCGACGACGCGAAGGAGAACTTCGGCATCGAGGTGAGCGAGGACGTGAGCCCGATCGACATGGGCCTCAAGCTCTCCGACGACATCTTTCGCGCTTACGACATCCGCGGCATCACGACAAAGAATCTCACGGAGGAAGTCGTCTACTGGATCGGCCGGTCATTCGCCGCCCAGGCCAGTAGCCAGGCCAGGGACCGCGTTATCGTCGGGCGCGATGGCCGACACTCCTCGGCCATGCTGAGAGACTCGCTGACGAAGGGGCTGAACGAAGGCGGCTGCGACGTCATCGACATCGGCGAGGTGCCGACGCCACTCCTGTACTTCGCAACATACGCGCTCGATACGGGCACGGGCATCATGATCACCGGGAGCCACAATCCGCCCGAGTACAACGGGCTGAAGATGATGATCGCCGGCGAGACCCTCGCCGAGGAGAGCATCCAGCGGCTCAAAGCTCGCCTCTACGACAACGACCTCACCGACGGCGATGGCGATGTGGAGGAGATGGACCTGATCGACCACTACCTGGACCGGGTCCTGGAAAGCGTCGCCGTCGCTCAACCGTGCAAGGTTGTCGTCGACTGCGGCAACGGCGTAGCGGGGCACGTCGCTCCGCGCCTGATCGAGGAACTCGGTTGCGAGGTGGTGCCGCTGTACTGCAACGTGGACGGCGACTTTCCCAATCACCATCCCGACCCGGCCGACCCGGAGAACCTCAAGGACCTGATCGCCGTGGTCAAGGACGAGAAGGCGGACATCGGCCTCGCCTTCGACGGTGACGGTGACCGTCTGGGGGTGGTCACACCGTCGGGCGACATCATCTGGCCTGACAAGCTGCTCATGCTGTTCGCCCAGGACATCGTCGGCCGCAATCCGGGCGCGGACATCATCTACGACGTCAAATGCTCGCGCCACCTGAACACGCTGATCAGTGAGCTCGGTGGCCGACCCATCATGTGGCGCACCGGTCACTCGCACATGAAGGCCAAGCTCAAGGAAACCGGCGCGCTGCTCGCGGGCGAGTTCAGCGGCCACATCTGCTTCGGAGAGCGCTGGTATGGCTTCGACGATGCGCTCTACGCGGCAGCGCGACTGCTGGAGATCATCGGCTCCGAGGACAAGTCGGTGGACGAGATCTTCGCCCAGTTCCCGGAGACTTTCTCGACCCCGGAGCTGAAGATCCAGACTACCGAGAAGCGGAAGTTCGAGATCATCGACGCTCTGGCCAGGAACGCGGACTGGGGCGACGGAACGGTCACCGACATCGATGGCGTTCGCGTGGATTTCGCCGACGGCTGGGGACTCGTCCGCGCGTCGAACACGAGCCCGGTCCTGTCTCTGCGCTTCGAGGCGGATGGCCAGAGCGCGCTCGACCGCATCCAGAAACGATTCGCCGACGCCCTGGCTGCCATCGACCCGGCGCTCAAGTTCAGGTAGCGCTCAGATGGCTATCAGCAAGGACCAGGCAGCGAACATCGCGGCGGTGCTCACCGAGGCGCTGCCTTACATTCAGCGGTTCCACGGCAGCACCTTCGTCGTCAAGTACGGCGGCAACGCGATGGTCGACGAGCGGCTGAAGAACTCGTTCGCCCGCGACATCGTGCTGCTGAAGCTGGTGGGGCTGAATCCGATCGTGGTGCATGGTGGCGGCCCGCAGATCGGCGACCTGCTGAACCGGCTCAACATCCCCACCCGTTTCGTGAACGGGCTGCGCGTCACCGACGAGGCCACCATGGACGTGGTCGAGATGGTGCTCGGCGGTCTGGTGAATCAGGACATCGTCTCCATGATCAACGCGCACGGCGGCCGCGCCGTGGGCATCACCGGGAAGGACGGCGGGCTGATCCAGGCGGAGAAGCTCACGGTGACCAAACCCGCTCCCGAGATCGAGGCCTCCGAGATCATCGACATCGGTCACGTAGGCGACGTGGCAAGCGTGCGTCCCGAGATCCTGGAGACCCTCATCACCGACGACTTCATTCCGGTCATCGCGCCCATCGGCGTCGGACCGGGCGGCGCCTCCTACAACATCAACGCCGATCTGGTGGCAGGGCGGCTCGCGGCGGAGCTCGGTGCTGCGAAGCTCATCCTGCTGACCAATACGCCAGGGATCCTGGATCCCGACGGCCAGACCCTTACGAACCTGACGATCAGCCAGGTTCAGGAGCTGATCGCGTCCGGGGTCGTCAGCGGCGGCATGCTGCCGAAAACGGACTGCGCGCTGTCCGCACTGGCTGGCGGCGTGGCGAGTGTGCAGATCCTCGACGGGACGGTGCCCCACGCGTTGCTGCTGGAGATCTTCACGGACGCCGGCATCGGCACCCAGATCACCGGCCACCACGACGCACCCGACGGGGACGGTGGATGAGCAGGCCGAGCCGCCGCGACGAGATCCTGCATGCGCTCGCGGCGATGCTGGAATCGCAGCCTGGTGCCCGCATCACCACCGCTGCGCTGGCGAAGCAGGTGGGCGTCTCGGAGGCAGCCCTCTACCGGCACTTTCCCAGCAAGGCGAAGATGCTCGAAGGCCTCATCGAGTTCATCGAGGAAAGCCTGTTCAGCCGGATAAGCCGGATCATGACGGAGGAGCCCACGGCCCAGAGCCGCTGCAGCAAGCTGCTGAGCCTCCTGCTCACCTTTGCGGAGCTGAACCCCGGCATCGCCAGGCTGATGACGGGGGAAGCGCTGCAGGGGGAAACGGAACGGCTGCGCGGGCGCATCCGGCAGGTCTACGACCGGCTGGAGACCCAGCTGCGACTCATCCTACGCGAGTGGGCGGTCACCCGGGTACCGGGTCCGGAGCTCGGCACCGCCGCCGCGGCCAACCTGCTGCTCGCGGCGGCCGAAGGGCGTATCAATCAGTTCGTGCGCAGCGAGTTCCGGACCCTGCCGACAGCCAGCTGGCCGGAGCAGTGGGCGGCGCTGGAACGCGCGGTTTTCCGCTGATCTGGCGCCGGAATGCGGCGCCCGTTCGATGGGTCAGTGCGCGGAGGCGAGCTGGCTCTCGTCGCAGTCGGCGAGCTGGAAGACGCGACGCTCCTCGTTGAAATCCGCTGCCTTCTCCTCGCGTGAGCGCTTGCCGTTGTCGATCTGCGCGGTGAGGTTGGCGATGACGACCTGGGTATCGTCCATGGCCTTGAGCAGATTCTTGGGAACCATCTTGCCGGAGCGCTCGAGGCTCGCAGCCTGCTCCTGCTGCTTGGCGAGCTCGGAGTACGTGTAGTCCAGATTCGCCTGGGCATTTTTCAGACTCTCGGCCAGCTGCGTCTCGAACAGGGCTTCCGCCTTGTCGATGTCCGCGAGCGTTTCGTATCGCCGGTGCACCCGCTCCACGGCCTTCTCGCAGGCTTCCAGCTTCCGCTCCCGCTCGAGCTTCGCCGCGTATTCCTCTTCCGACAGCTGCGGGGCGACACGGCGGATGAGCCGGCCGGAATCGTCGATCACGTCGTAGCCGTTCGGCACCAGATGATTCGGCACCGAGTAGCCGATTTCCTGATACCCCTTGTCGTTGATGTAGCGGTACAGGGTGGCGGCCTGTGCGGGCAGGGCGAGGGTGAGGGTGAGCAGCAGGGCGCCTCCAAACCCGGCGACTCGGCCGGCCCTGGCGCATACTCGGACCTGGTCAGTTTCAGTGCCGGAATCGACGGGCCAGTTCGCCCTTGCTGCCACTACCATGTGCTTGCCTGCCTCTTGTTCCTCGGGCGCCGCCGCGGGGGTCACCGGGCTTCGCAGTATGCCGCCTGATACGTTCTGACGGCGTCCAAAACCTCGCGGGGATGGTTGTCCGCACCCCCTTTCAAGTCAAGGTACTCGATCACGTCTTCGAGCGTGAGCAGGCTCGCGACCGGGACGCCCAGCTCCTGCTGCAGGCGGCTCACGGCAGTGCCCGGCTCCTCTGGCACCAGCCGTTCCTGGCGATCCAGGGCAATGAGCACCCCGGTCAGCTCGCCGCCCGCCTCGCCGATCAGCGCCGCCGCCTCGCGCGCCGCCGTGCCGGCGGTCAGCACGTCGTCCACCAGGAGCAGGCGCCCGGTCACCGCGGCGCCGACGAAACGCCCCCCCTCGCCGTGGGTTTTCGCCTCCTTGCGATTGAATACCCAGCCGCAGTCGCGGCCGCGCGACGCCAGGGCCTCGGAGGTCGCCACCGCGATCGGGATCCCCTTGTAGGCGGGTCCGAACACCGCGTCGAAAGGCACGTCCATGGCCGTGGCCCTCTCCGCATAGGCAGCGCCGAGCCGGGCGATGGCGGCACCCGTGCTGATCGCGCCGAGGTTGAAAAAGTAGGGGCTCCGGCGTCCGGACTTCAGCGTGAAGTCACCAAACCTGAGGACCTGCTGCTCGATGAGCAGCGCGAGCAGCGCCGATCTGGACTCATCCACCATTCAGCCGCCCTCCCGGGCCGCGTGCTGCAGGGCTGCGAGCTCCGCCGTCCCCTTGCCGGCGAGCTCCAGCATCGCCGCAAGCTCGGCCGCAGAGAACGACTTCTGCTCCGCCGTGCCCTGAATCTCCACGAAACCACCGGATTCGAGCGCCACCACGTTCATGTCCGTCTCTGCTGTCGAGTCCTCCGCGTAATCCAGATCCAGTACGGGCATACCGCGCCAGATACCCACGGATATAGATGCCACGTGCTCCATGAACGCTTCCTGAACCCCGATGCTCTCGAGCGCGTCGGCGAGCGCCACGGAGGCGCCGGTGATGGACGCCGTGCGGGTACCGCCGTCGGCCTGGATCACGTCGCAGTCGATGCGTACGGTGCGCTCGCCGAGCCGGGTGGTGTCAACGGCCGCACGCAGGGAGCGCCCGATCAGCCGTTGAATCTCCACGGTGCGTCCGCTCTGCTTTCCGCGCGCCGCTTCCCGGTCCACCCGGGTGTGGGTGGCGCCGGGCAGCATCCCGTACTCCGCGGTCACCCAGCCCACGCCCTTGCCGCGCAGAAAGCCTGGCACGGACGCCTCGACGCTGGCGGTGCAGATCACCCGGGTATCCCCGAACTCCACCAGGACCGATCCGGCCGCATGTCGGGTGAAGCCGCGGGTGAATCGCACGTCGCGCAGCTGGTCGGGATTGCGGCCGCTGGGTCTTTCGGTCATCGGACTCTCTCTGCGGGGAAACGCTGTACCCATTATAAAGGGCGCCGGCCGCCGTTTGTGGCCGAGCACAGCACCTCCATCGAAAGGACCCGCCCACAGACGTACCCGTCCCGATAGGTCCGCTGCCAACCCCGCGGTACAATGGCGGCCCACTCGCTTCACACAGCCTGCCATGGTCAAGAGCATGACCGCGTTTGCCCGCGCGCAGACGCAGAGCACCGGGTTCGTGTTCACCTGGGAGATCCGCTCGGTGAACCATCGATTCCTGGAAGCCCAGTTCCGGCTGCCCGAGGCACTGCGTTCGCTGGAGTACCCGTTGCGCGACACCCTGCGCAAGCACCTGAAGCGGGGTAAGCTGGATTGCGCCCTCAGGATGGAGCGCCAGGCAGCGGAGTCCACCATCGAGCTCAACCGGTCGCTGTTGCTGCAGGTTCTGGCCATGGTCGAGCAGCTTCGCCGTGACGCACCGGAAATCGGGCCGCCGAATCCCATGGAGCTGCTGCGCTGGCCGGGGGTGATCGGCGACGACGCCGAGTTCGACGACGAGGTCCTGGCCGGCACCGCCACCGACCTGTTCGAGGAGGCCCTTTCCGAGCTGATGGCCTATCGGCAGCGGGAGGGCGCCCAGCTCGCCGAGACCATCAGCGGCCGCCTGGACGAGATCGACCGGGTGGTCGATGAGGTGAAGCGCCGCACCGCGTCCATCAGCCACCAGCTGCAGGCGCGGCTCCAGGCCCGACTCGAGGATCTGCAGGTGCAGGTGGACCCGGACCGCCTCGAGCAGGAGGTTGCGCTGCTCGCCCAGCGCGCGGACGTTGCCGAGGAACTCGACCGTCTGGGCATCCATGTCGAGGAAGCCCGCTCCATTCTCCGAGGCCCGGGCCCGCACGGTCGGCGCCTGGACTTTCTCACACAGGAGCTCAACCGCGAGGCGAACACCCTGGGGGCGAAAGCGACCATGGTGGAGAACTCTCAGCGGTCCGTGGACCTCAAGGTGATCATCGAGCAGATCCGCGAACAGGTTCAGAACATCGAATGAGCGAAGGCATCCTGTTCATCGTCTCCGCGCCCTCCGGCGCGGGCAAGACCAGCCTGGTCGCGGCGCTGCTCGCCGGTGATCCGCAGCTCACCCTGTCGATCTCCCACACCACCCGGGCGCGTCGGCCCAGGGAGGCGGCCGGCGTCGACTATCACTTCGTGGATCGCGATACCTTTGCAGAGATGATCGGGCGGGATGCGTTCATCGAGCACGCCGAAGTGTTCGGAAACCACTACGGCACCTCCCGCGAGGCCGTGGCGGACGCCCTCGCCGGGGGCACCGACGTGGTGCTCGAGATCGACTGGCAGGGCGCGGCCCTGGTGCGCCGGGTGCTGCCGGACGCGGTCAGCATCTTCATCGTGCCGCCTTCCCAGGCCGCGCTCCGGCAGCGGCTGCAGGAGCGGGCCCAGGACGACCCGGCGGTGATCGAATCCCGACTGTCGGCCGCGCGCAGCGAGATCGAGCACCACGGCGAGTTCGACTACCTGGTCATCAATGACGAGTTCGATACGGCCCTGATGGAGCTGCGCGCGATCGTGCTTGCCGAGCGTTGTCGCGAGCCACGACGGGCCCGACGGCAAGGCGACCTGCTGGCGGCGCTGCTCGCCGTCTAGCGCGCCCGAGCGCCTGGACAGCCCCGGATCCGGCCGGTAAACTCGCGCGCTCTTTCCCACCTGGGTATCCCATGGCCCGAATCACCGTCGAAGATTGCCTCGACAACGTGGAGAACCGTTTCGAGCTGGTCATGCTCGCGACCCGTCGTGCCCGGCAGATGCGGCGCTACGGCGTCGAGCCGCTGGTTCCCGAGGAAAACGACAAGCCTACTGTCATCGCCCTGCGGGAGATCGCCGAGGGTCTGATCTCCCACGAAATGCTTGACGCACAGGAGGCCTCCACGGAGGATGAAGAGGTACAAATTACCTTCTCCGTGGGAGATGACGAAGGCAGCGACTTCTAGCGAGTCGACGAGCGAGCACCCCGGCGCCGACGGCGCCACCCGCCAGAAGGGCCGTCGGAGCGACGGCAACCGGAAGGACAATCGGAAGACTCGCGGCGCGAGGCCGGGCACCCGGTCGGGTTCCGCCGTGCCTGCTGCCTCGACCCTGACCAACCGCCAGAATCCCAACGACTCCTACTTCGTCGACCGCCTGGCGGAACACGCCCGCAAGGACTCGGTGGCCAACCCGGCCACCATCGACAAGCTCAAGAAGCTGGCGGCGAGCTATCTTCCCGACGATCAGGTAGCGCTCATCGCGGAGGCGCATGCCTACGCCGAGGCGGCGCATGCCGGGCAGACCCGGCGGACCGGGCACCCCTACATCACACACCCACTCGCGGTGGCGAACATTCTCGCCAGCATGCGCATGGACCCGGAGACGATCATTTCCGGCCTCCTGCACGATGTGCTCGAGGATACCCCGGCGAGCAAGCAGGCGGTGAGCGAGCGGTTCGGAACGTCCGTCGCGGAGATCGTGGACGGCGTATCGAAGCTCTCCAAAATCTTCCGTTCCCGGGCGGAAGCTCAGGCGGAGAACTTTCAGAAGATGGCCATGGCCATGGCCAAGGACATCCGGGTCATCATGGTCAAGATGGCCGACCGCCTGCACAACATGCGCACCATCGGCGTGATGAGCGCCGAGCAGCGCAAGCGCATCGCCCGGGAGACGCTGGAGTTCTACGCCCCGATCGCCAACCGGCTCGGCATCCACTCCATCAAGGTGGAGTTCGAGGAGCTATCCTTCCAGGCGCTCTACCCGTTGCGGGCGGATCGAATCGAACGTGCCGTCAAATCGGCCCGGGGCAACCGAACCGAGCTCATGGAAAATCTGCGCCGGTCGCTGCAGGGGGCGCTCGATGCCGAGGGAATCGCCGCCGAGGTGCGGGGCCGGGAGAAACACCTGTACTCCATCTACCGGAAGATGAAGTCCCAGCACAAATCGTTCTCCGAGATCATGGACGTGTTCGGCTTCCGCGTGGTGGTCGAGCAGGCGGATGACTGCTACCGCGCCCTCGGCGTGGTGCACAACACGTTCAAGCCGGTGGCCGGCCGCTTCAAGGACTACATCGCCATTCCCAAGGCAAACGGTTATCAGTCACTGCACACGACGCTGTTCGGCATGCACGGCGTGCCCATCGAGGTGCAGATCCGCACGCAGCACATGGAAGCAGTGGCGGAGAACGGCATCGCCGGCCACTGGCTGTACAAATCCGAGGATGGTGGCCTGAGCAGCAGCCAGCACCGGGCCAGGCAGTGGGTGCGCGACCTGCTCGACCTGCAGCAGCGGGCGGGCAATCCCATGGAGTTCATCGAGAGCCTGAAGATCGATCTGTTCCCCGACGAGGTGTATGTCTTCACGCCGAAGGGTCAGATCCTGGAGCTGCCGCGCGGCGCCTGCCCGGTGGATTTCGCGTACGCGGTACACACGGACGTCGGCAACCACTGCGTGGCCTGCCGGGTGGACCGCAACCTGGCACCGCTGTCGCAGCAGCTGCAGAGCGGCCAGAGCGTCGAGATCATCACCGCGGATGAGGCCAGGCCGAATCCGGATTGGCTCACCTTCGTCGTATCGAGCAAGGCGCGCTCGGGCATCCGCCAGGCGCTCAAGTCTCAGCAGTCGTTCCAGGCCATCGCCTTCGGCCGGCAGCTCCTGAACCGCTCCCTGGCCAGTGCCAACAAGACCATCAACGACCTCGACTTCCGGCGGCTCCGGCGCGTGTTCAAGGAGTTCGGCGTTAAGCGCCTGGACGAGGTGCTCGCGGCGATCGGGAACGGCCAGCTCATGGCCTACGCGGTGGCACAGCGTCTTCTGGCCGAGGACGATCCGGAGTTCGAAGGTGTGCCGGTGGAATCCGGCGGGCCGGTGGCGATCAAGAGCGGCGAGGGTCTCGTGGTCAACTACGGACGCTGCTGCGGGCCCGTGCCCGGTGACGCCATCGTCGGCCACATGACGCCCGGAAAGGGTTTCGTGGTGCACGTCGAGACCTGCCCGAACATGGTGGAGATCCGCCGCCGTCGGGGTGCGAAGGAGATCATCCCCGCGCACTGGGCCAACACCCGGGACAGCGAGTTCCTCACCATCCTGCGTCTGCAGGTCAATCGCCAGAAAGGCATCATCGCCGAGCTCGCCAGCACCATCGCCGAAGTCGACGCCGGGGTGGAGAACATTCACGTGGAGGAGCGCAGCGCGGAGGTCACCAGCGTCAGTGCCCGGGTTTCCGTGCGCGACCGAACGCACCTTGCTCGGGCCATCCGACGCCTGCGGGCGCTGCCGAGCGTGATCAGCATCTCGCGGCTGGGTAGCTGAACGCCCGGCGCGCCACCGGCAGACACAGGAGCACCATGAAGCGAGCCATCAGCACCGAGGCGGCGCCCGCGGCCATCGGCACTTACTCCCAGGCGGTCGCCGTCGGCGGGCTCGTGTTTCTGTCCGGGCAGATTCCGCTGGACCCCGACACCATGACGCTCGTCGGTGAGGACGTGGCCGCACAGACCGAGCAGGTCTTCCGTAACCTGGCCGCTGTGGCCGAGGCCGCTGGCGGCGGTCTCGAGGACGTGGTCAAGCTCACCGTGTATCTCACCGACCTCGGCAATTTCGCGACCGTCAACGAGGTGATGGCGCGTCACTTTGATCCGCCGTATCCCGCCAGGGCCGCCATAGGGGTCGCCCAGTTACCGCGGGACGCTGCGGTGGAGATCGAGGGCATCATGGCGGTGGGAGCCGCGCCCGGCACGTCGTGACCGTCGCGGATCCGGCGCGCGGTGTCGAAACGCTCAAGGGCGTGGGTCCCGCGCTCAGGGAGAAGCTCGCCCGCCTGGGGGTGAGCCGACTCATCGATCTGCTGCTGCACCTGCCCCTGCGCTACGAGGACCGCTCGCGCATCATCAGCCTCTCCAGCGTGCATGCGGAACAGGAGTGCCTGGTGGAGGGCCGGGTGGTGGACGCACGGCTCGCCTACGGGCGGCGTCGCAGCCTGCTGGTGACCCTGGAGGACCAGACCGGCTATCTGCATCTGCGCTTTTTCTACTTCTCCCGGGCGCAGGAGGCGGCGCTCAAGCCTGGCAGCTTCGTCCGTGCTTTCGGACAGGCCCGGCTCACCCGGTCCGGCCTCGAGATGGTTCACCCCGAGTACCGGAACTTCGACGCGCCTCCGCCGCCGCCCGAACCGGAGCTGACCCCGGTTTATCCGACCACCCGCGGCCTCAGCCAGGGGCGCCTGCGCGGCCTGACCGGCCTGCTCCTGGACATGGACTGGCCGGAGGGCGATGGCACGCCCTATGCCGACCTGAAGTTCCTGCACCGCCCGCCCGCCAGCGCCAGCCTGGCGGACCTCGCCGACACCCAGGCGCGGATCGCCATGGACGAGCTCACCGCCTACTACCTGGTGATGCGCCACCGGCAGAGCGACCGGGCCGCGCACGACACGCTGCCCCTGCCGCAGGCCAAGCATCTCGGCCGCGCCCTGCTGAAGTCCCTCGGCTTCCGGCTGACCGCCGCCCAGCGTCGTGTCACGACCGAGGTGCTCGAGGATCTGGGGCGGAACCAACCCATGCTGCGTCTGCTGCAGGGCGACGTCGGATCGGGCAAGACGGTGATCGCCGCATTCGCCGCCATTCGAGCGGCGGAGCACGGTGCCCAGACGGCGCTGATGGCGCCGACGGAGATTCTCGCCGAGCAGCACTACCTGAACTTCAGCGCCTGGCTGGAACCGCTCGGTATCCCGGTGGTGCTGGTGACCGGTTCCCTCGGCGCCGCGGAGCGGAAGCGAGCCATCGCCGCCATCGAGTCAGGCGAAGCGCTCGTCGCGGTAGGCACTCACGCGCTGTTCCAGGATCAGGTCGCGTTTGCGCGCCTGGCGCTCACCGTGGTGGACGAGCAGCACCGGTTCGGCGTCCATCAGCGCATGGCGCTGAAGAACAAGGGCCGGTTGCCCCACCAGCTCGTCATGACCGCCACCCCCATCCCGCGCACGCTGACCATGGCGCTCTACGCGGACATGGACGTCTCGACCCTCGACGAGCTGCCACCCGGACGGCAGCCCATCACCACGGTGGCGATCGCGGAAGAGCGACGCGAAGAAGTGCTCGGCCGGGTGGCCACGGAGCTCACCGCCGGCAGACAGGCGTACTGGGTATGCCCGCTGATCGAGACATCGGAGGTACTGGATGCGACTGCCGTGGAGAGCACGCTGCCGACCCTCACCGCCGCCCTGCCCGGCGTGCGCATCGGGGTCCTGCACGGTCGGATGAAGAGCGACGAGAAGGCCGCGGTGATGGCGGCATTCAAACGCGGCGAGATTCAGCTGCTGCTCGCCACCACGGTCGTCGAGGTCGGGGTGGACGTGCCCAACGCCACGCTGATGGTGATCGAGAACCCGGAACGCATGGGCCTCGCCCAGCTGCACCAGCTGCGCGGTCGCATCGGCCGCGGCAGGCACGCGTCCCACTGCATCCTGCTCTACTCGTCACCCCTCTCGGAGACGGGTCGCCGCCGTCTGGCAGTCATCCGGGAGAGCCAGGACGGTTTCCACATTGCCGAGGAGGATCTGAAGATCCGCGGCCCGGGGGATCTCATGGGCACGCGGCAGACCGGCGAGCAGCAGTTCCGGATCGCCGATCTGCGCGAGCACGCGCATCTGATTCCCGAGGTGGTGCGCCGCGGCGACGAGCTCCTCGCCAGCCAGCCGGAAACGGCGGCGCGACTGCTGGCCGTCTGGGCACCGGCCGATTCCGGCCATCTGGGGGTCTGACGGGCATCGTCGGGACCGTCGGATCTAACCGGCCGTGGGTGCGTGAACCACCCGGCCCGCCTCAGGGTCCTTGAACACGTCCAGATCCAGATCGTTCTCCGACCGGGCAACGATCGTTGCAACGGTCCCGTCACCGGCAACGTTGACGGCCGTGCGCAGCATGTCGAGCAGCCGGTCGATACCGATGATCAGCCCGATACCCTCCACCGGCAGGCCAACCTGATTGAGCACCATGGCCAGCATGATGAGCCCCACCCCGGGGACCCCGGCCGTGCCGATGGATGCCAGGGTGGCGGTGAGGATCACCATCAGGTAGTCCGCCACGCTCAGGTCGATCACGTAGAACTGAGCGATGAACACCGTGGCCACCCCCTGCATGATGGCCGTGCCGTCCATGTTGATGGTGGCGCCCAGCGGGATCGCGAACGCGGCCACCTCGTTCTTCACCCCGATGCGCTTTTCCACCGTGCGCAGCGTCACCGGGAGCGTCGCGCCGCTCGAGGAGGTGGAGAACGCGACCAGCATCGGTTCGCGCATCTTGTTGAAGAAGGTCACCGGGTTGATGCGCCCGAGCACGGTCAGCAGGGTCGGGTACACCAGGGTCCCGTGCACCACCAGCGCCAGCACCACGGTCATGAAGTAGGCGATGAGCTTGTCGATCTCCCGCCAGCCGATGTGGGTGAAGAGCACGGTCATGAGGCAGAACACGCCGTAGGGCGCCAGCTCGATCAGCATGGTGATGAGCTTCATCAGGACCTCGTTGAGATCGTCGAAAACGGCGGCCACCCGGGTGCCCGCCTCGCCGATCCGGCTCGCGGCAAAGCCGAACAGCAGCGCGAACACGATCACCTGCAGCATGTTGCCGTCCGCCATGGCCTGGACGGGATTGGTCGGAAAGATGTTGACCAGGGTGTCCTTGATGCTCTCGGCCTGCTCCGGGACGAACTCCTGAGCAGCGACGCCGGCGCTGGCGGCTCCCTCACCGGGCCCGATGATCAGTGCGAGCAGCAGCGCGATGGTGATGGCGACGCCGGTGGTGAACAGATACAGCAGGAGGGTCTTGATGCCGACCCGGCCCATGTTGCCGTGCCCGCCGAGACTCGCTGCGCCGCAGACCAGGGACACGAAGACCAGGGGCACAACCAGCAGCTTCAGGCTGCGGATGAAGACATCGCCGCCGGCATCGAGCAGGCCGTCGACCAGGTAGGTGAGGATCCAGTGGTCCGGGGACAGCTCGGCGAGCTTGATCAGCATGCCGAGCACGAGACCCGCCGACATCCCGATCAGAATGCGCACGGTCAGGTTCATAAGCGGTCTCCGTTGGCAGCGGCAGGCAAGCTGATCGGACTCGCGCTCAGCCGATCTCGATCATTTCGAAGTCTTCCTTGCTCACGCCGCACTCCGGACAGACGAAGTCTTCGGGCACGTCCTCCCAGCGGGTACCCGGGGCAATGTTTTCCTCTTCGCAACCCTCGGCCTCGTCGTAGATCCATCCGCAGACGATGCACTGCCACTTACGCATTCTGTACCCTTTGCTTGCCCTTCCGCGGCCTCTGACCGTCACACCGCTTCGCCGGGCGCCCGTCTGCGCCTGCACACGTCACGATGCGCCGCGTTCCCCGATGCCGCGCAATAAGGCGCGTAAGCTACTGTCCCGATACCCAAAAATCAATTCGGCAACGCACCGGAGGCTGCGTCCGTCAGGCGGTTTCGCTACCATTGCCCGCCAGCAAACGTTGCGAACGGGCAGAATTCTGAAAGCCGGGGTCCATAAGCTGACGCCCTTCGACGGTGGGGGGATGCGGGAGCTCGCCGAGCCGTACGTCGCTCTCATGCGAATCGACCGGCCGGTGGGAACGCTCCTCCTCCTCTGGCCCACGCTGGCTGCGCTCTGGTTTGCCGCCGGGGGCACGCCGCCGCTCGGGCTCGTCATCGTGTTCACGCTGGGCACGTGGGTCATGCGCTCCGCCGGTTGCGTGGTGAACGACATCGCCGATCGTCGCTTCGACGGCTACGTCAAACGCACCGCCGCGAGGCCGCTGGCCACCGGCCGGATCAGCACGGTGAGCGCTGTCGTCCTGTTCGCGCTGCTTCTCATCACGGCGGGCAGCCTGCTCTTCTTTCTCAACCCCCTGACGAGGCTGCTGGCCGTGGCGGGCCTGGGCCTCGCCGCCATCTATCCGCTGATGAAGCGCTGGACCTACCTGCCCCAGGTGATCCTCGGCACCGCCTTCAGCTGGAGCCTGGTGATGGCATATGCCGCCGTGCGCG
>JASFLG010000022.1:0-16848 GCA_050118205.1 Pseudomonadales bacterium | reverse complement strand
CCCGAGTCGAAGGGTGACTTGCGAACAAGCCGGTGCACGCCGGTCTCCGTGCGCAGCCAGCCGAAAGCGTGATCACCGGAAAAGTGCACCGTGGCGCTCTTGATTCCGGCGATCTCGCCGGGTGAGACCTCGATGATCTCCGTCTCGAAATCCCGGCTCTCCCCCCAGCGCAGATACATGCGCAGGAGCATCTCCGCCCAGTCCTGAGCCTCCGTGCCACCGGAGCCGGCCTGGATCTCGAGGTAGGCATCCGCCGGGTCCATCTCGCCCTGAAACATGCGCCGGAACTCCAGCCGCGCCAGAGCCTCCTCCAGGCGATCCAGCTCGCTCGCGACCTCGGCCAGAGAATCCGCGTCGTCGTCTTCGGCGGAGAGCTCCGCCAGCTCGGCAAGGTCGTTCAGGCTCGCGCTGAACGGAGCGAGCACGCCCACGATGGCATCGAGTTGCACCCGCTCGCGGTTCAATGCCCTGGCTTTCTCCGGATCGTCCCAGATATCCGGATCCGCCAGCGTGAGATCTATCTCTTCCAGACGGTGCTGCTTGTCCTCGAAGTCAAAGATACCCCCTGAGCGCGGCATCGCGCGCAGCGAGGTCTTTGATGTGGTCGCGGATGGAAGTGATTTCAGCCATAGCTTAAGGGAACCTGGGCCACTTGCCGGTCTGCGCGGCAATGGTAGATCGCCTGCCTCGATGAAAGCGCGCCAGTTTATGTCAACACACGCAGATGCTCCACCACGAGCTGCAGCGTCACCACATCGCGATAGTCGTTCTCTTCGAGCCGGTAGAGCACCTCGACGCGCGTCGCGTCACCGAGTGGTGCCTGGCGGAACGCGATGGCATCGAACAACCGCCCTTCCTTCTTCAGCACCAGCTTCAGGTGCCGCTCGCCGACCACCCGCTGGCTCACCAGGTCGAAGGTATCGTGGAATGCGGGCTTGGGAAACTGCGCGCCCCAGGGTCCGGCGGCCGCGAGCCGCTTCGCCATCTGGACCGTCATCTCGTCCAGCGGGAGCGCGCCGTCGGAGAACAGCGTCGGCGACAGCGCGCTCGGCGGCAGCCGCTCGGCCACCGCGGCGTCAAAGACCTTCTCGAAGCGCGGATAGTGGACACGCTTGACGGAGAGACCCGCCGCCATGGCATGACCTCCGAAGCGGACCACCAGCGAGGGATACCGGCAGGCGATCGCGTCGAGCACATCCCGGATGTGCAGGTCGGGCACCGAACGTGCGGAGCCCTTCAGCTCGTCGGGCGCCGCATCGCCTGCATCCGCAAAGGCGATCACCGGTCGATGGATCTTCTCCCTGAGCCGGCCGGCGACGATACCGACGATGCCCTGGTGCCAGCTCGGGTCGTAGACGGTCACCCCGAAGCGGCCATCGACGGGGCAGTCGTGCGAGGCGACCAGTAACTCCGCATCCTGCACCATCTCCTGCTCCAGGGCCCGACGGGCCTGGTTGAGCTCGTCGAGCACCGTGGCGAGCTCCCGGGCCCGGGCCAGGTCGGGTGCCAGCAGACACTGGATGCCGAGCGTCATGTCATCGAGGCGACCCGCCGCGTTGAGCCGCGGTGCGATAGCAAATCCCACATCTTCCGCACTGAGCTTCTCCATGGATCGTCCCGCCACCTCGCAGAGGGCTCGGATACCCGGACGCGCCCGTCCCGCCCGGATGCGGCGCAGTCCCTGCGCAACCATCACCCGATTGTTGTGATCGAGCGGCACCACGTCCGCCACGGTGCCCACGGCGACCAGGTCGAGCCAGTCGGCGAGGTTCGGCAGCGGCCGCCGATCGAACCAGCCGCGCGCCTTGAGCACCGCACGCACCCCGCCCAGAACGTAGTAGATCACCCCCACCCCGGCCATGGCCCGGCTCGGAAAGGCACTGTCGTCGAGGTTGGGGTTCACCAGGGCCAGCGCCTCCGGCAGGGTGCTGCCGGGGAGATGATGGTCCGTGACGATCACGTCCACGCCCTGGGCCCGCGCACGGGCCACACCGGCGGTGCTCGACGTGCCGTTGTCCACGGTGACGATCACGTCGGGCGTCCGGGCGAGCGCGAGATCGACGATCTCCTCGGACAGGCCGTAGCCGAACTCGAAACGGTTCGGGACGATGAACGACACGCGGGCAGCGCCCATGGCGGTGAGCAGGGTCACGGCGAGCGCCACGGACGTGGCGCCATCGGCGTCGAAGTCACCCACCAGCAGCACGTGCTCGCCGGCGACGACCGCATCCGCGAGCCGCTCGGCGGCCCGGTCCAGATCCGGCAGCGTTTCCGGCCGCGCCAGCGCCGTCAGGCGCAGATCGAGCTCCCGCGCGTCACGGACCCCGCGACTCGCGAAGATGCGCGCCAGAAGCGGCGGCAGATCGGACGCATCACCCAGGAGCGCCTCCGATGGCACTTCCCGGGTGACGATACGCACGTCCTCGGCGATCCGGTCAGTCATCGTCCAGATGTTCGACCCTGATCCGGGTGATGGGCCCCACCACCGCCGGCATGGCCTGCACCGCGGAGAGCGCCCGCACCATCACCCCTTCGCGGACCGGCCCCGTCAGGATGATGATCGGCACCCAGGCATCCTGGGTCTCCGTGTGGATCGCCTGTTCCTTCTGGATGGCCGCCTCGATGCTGATGTCATGCTCGCTCAGGATCGTGGCGACCCGCGCGAACACGCCAGGCTTGTCCAGGGACGGAATCTTCAGATAGAAGCCGGTGGTCACGGTCTCCATGGGCACGACTTCCACCGCATCGCGCGGTGCCATGCCCGGCAGATCGGGCCGGTGACCCCGGGCAATGTCGATCAGGTCCGCCACCACCGCGGATGCCGTCGGCCGTGCTCCGGCACCGGCACCGTAGTAGAGCGTGTCGCCCGCGGCATTACCGTTCACCAGCACCGCGTTCATCACGCCGTTGACGCTCGCCAGCAGCTCCGTCTCGGGAATCAGGGTCGGGTGCACCCGCAGCTGCACGCCCTCCGGCGTCATGTTCGCGATGCCCAGGTGCTTGATGTGGTAGCCGAGCTGACGCGCGTACTCGATGTCCTCAACGGTGATCTGGGAGATTCCTTCCGTGTAGACCTCATCGAACCGGAAGCCGATCTGAAACGCCAGCGCACCGAGGAGCGTCAGCTTGTGCGCCGCGTCCGTACCCTCCACGTCGAAGGTGGGGTCCGCCTCCGCGTAGCCCAGCGCCTGGGCTTCTGCCAGGGCGTCGGCGAAGCTGCGCGAGGATCGGGTCATGGCCGTGAGAATGAAGTTGGACGTGCCGTTGATGATGCCAGCGAGCCATCGGATCTGATTCGCCGCCAGTGCCCGGGTCAGGGCATCGATGATGGGAATGCCACCGGCCACGGCCGCTTCGAAGGCGAGCAGACCGCCGTGTTCCCGCACCAGCGCCAGCAGCTCGTCGCCGTGCGCAGCGAGAATGGCCTTGTTCGCGGTCACCACGGCCCGGCCGCGGACCAGGGCTTCGCGCACCAGATCCAGGGCCACGCCATCCCCACCCAGCACCTCGACGATCACGTCGAGCGTCTCGTCGTCGGTGACGGTACGCAGGTCGGTGGAGAAGCTCGCGCCGAGCAGGTCCACTTCCGGCTTGGGTGTCCGGCTGGCGACCCGGACCACCTCGATCTCCCGGCCGGCACGCGCCCGGATGCTGTCCCGGTTCTCTGCGAGCACCTCGAGCACACCCTGGGCGACCGTACCGAGCCCGCAGATACCCACCCGTAGAGGCGTCTGCGGGACCGGTAGATTGTTGGGCGATGGAGAAGCCAACTGCGCCTCCCTGAACGATGCGGAGGCGCAATTCTACGGGGGTGAGGCGCGAGTGTCCTGTCCGATTAGCTCGTCGAAACGGACAGGATGCTAGATGCCCAGGGTGGCGGCCAGGTCGTCCGCCGGCATGTAGCCGGGCAGCAGGCGACCGTCCTCGAGCACGATGGCCGGCGTGCCGGACACGCCCACCTGCTGGCCGAGCGCATACTCGTCGGCCACGGGGTTCGGGCAGGTCTTGTCCGGAATCTCCTTTCCGGCCTTCAGCGCGGTGATCGCGCTCTGCGGATCGTCAGAGCACCAGGCCGAGACGATCTTCTCGTAGGAGCGCGAGCCGATGCCCGCGCGGGGATAGGCCAGATAGCGCACCTCGACGCCCATCTTGTTGAGCTTCGGGACTTCCTTGTGCAGCTTCCGACAGTACCCGCAGTCGACATCGGTGAAGACGTCGATCACCGCCTTGGTCTGCCCGTCCGCGGGGAAGATCACCATGTCCTTCGGGTCCACGGCCGCCATCAGCTCTTGCCGTTTGCTGATTCGGCCCTGCTCCGCCAGATTCACCAGGTCGTCGTCGCCGAGCTCGTAGAGATCGCCGGCGAACAGGTAGCGGCCGTCAGCCGTGCCGTAGAACACCGTTCCCCCGGCTAAGTCGAGCTGATAGATGCCGGGCAGAGGCGACCTGGAGACGCGTTGGATGGGGATGTCGGGCCGCAGCGCCTTGAGCCTGGCCACGAGTTGCTCGCCGCCCTCGGCGCCGGATTGCGCCTGCTGCGCGTCGTCGGCAAGCACCTGCCCTGCGGGCACGGCCATCAGGAGAGCGAGCAGCCACAGGGTTCGCTTGCACCGGGTACCCAATTTCATCGTCTCATCCACCTTTTCTCTGACGTGTGTGCAGCTCGTCGTTCGTTTCCGAGCTGCCTGGAATAGCGCGGCCGACCGAAAAAACCGCCATTTCGCGCCGCTTCTGGGCCGCCCCCAATTCGACCACATCGGAGCTGACAGGTTCATGAACCAGTTCCACGTTCCGGCTCCGCGTTCAGCCACGGGGGTGGTGGGTGCTGTGCAGTGCCTTGAGCCGCGCCTGAGCGACGTGAGTATAGATCTGGGTGGTCGACAAGTCTGCATGACCCAGCATCATCTGCACGGCGCGCAGGTCCGCGCCATGATTGAGCAAGTGAGTTGCGAAAGCGTGCCGCAAGGTGTGGGGCGAGATGCTCCGCCCGATGCCGGCGATGACCGCGTAGCGCTTGATGGCGTACCAGAATGTCTGACGGGTCATCGCACGGGCCCGGTTGCTCGGGAACATCACGTCCGACGGTCGCTGGCCGAGGAGCGCGGGCCGTCCTTCCCGGCTGAACCGCACCAGCCAGCGCTGCGCCTCTTCCCCCACCGGCACCAGCCGCTCCTTCCCGCCCTTGCCGAGCACCCGTACCACACCCTGCTGCAGATTGACCGAAGAGGTCTTCAGCCCGACCAGCTCGGAGATTCTGAGACCCGATGCATACAGGAGCTCGAGCATGGCCCGGTCACGCAGACCCACCGGGGTAGAGAGATTCGGCGCGTCGAGGAGCTTCTGAACCTCGGTCTCCGACAGTGTGCCGGGCAGGCTGCGCCCGAGCCGCGGGGTCTCGAGGTGCGCCGCCGGATCCTCGGCAAGTCGGCCCACACGGGCCATGTGCCGGTAGAAGCCCTTCACACATGAGAGCCAGCGTGCCGACGAGCGGGCGCGATAACCCGCATCGAACCGGGCGGCCACCGCGTCCCGCAGATCCGCCTCCGTGGCGCTGCAGAGGTCCTTCCCGACGCCCCCCAGCACCACCGCCAGGGCCGTCAGGTCACGGCGGTAAGCCGCCAGGGTATTGGGCGCGAGACCCCGCTCGAGCCAGATCGCGTCGAGGTACTCATCGATGGCGGGATCGCTCGGCGTCGTCATACGGTCGTCATGCGTCGCGTCGTTGCCGCCGGACGGCGGACGTCTTGCACAGGGTGGCACAAACTGCCCCTGAACGGCGAATGTAATCGCCTTGTACGCAAACCTCTGAACTCACCGTAACTCTTTGTTTTTAATGACTAAATCGATCCGAAACGGAAGTTGGCACGGGGCCTGCAATGTATCGATTGCCGAGATGGCGGAAAGTCAGCACCTCCCCCGGAGCGTGCACCAGTTGTCCCCCTGGCGCTTTCCGACAATCGGTGTGATACGCGGTTTCGTCTCTCTGCCGGGTATCAGAACCTGAACCAGCTTGCTAGGCGACTCTCTCTCCCTCCTTGGTCCCAACTGCCTAGTAAGCTGGTTTTCTTTTTCTCCCGTCGAATATGCCAACGGCCCCAGAGGGGCCGTCTTCTGCAGAGCTCATTTCCAGCGGGTCCGTGAGTCGCCGCCGCAGGCGGTGAATCACACCTTTTCCTTGATCCTCGCAGCCCGGCCGGAAAGCTCACGCAGGTAGTAGAGTTTGGCCTGCCGGACGTCGCCGCGACGCTTGAGGTCGATGCTCGCGATCATCGGGCTGTGCGTCTGGAAGGTACGCTCCACACCGACCCCGTGCGAGATCTTGCGAACGGTGAACGAGGAGTTCAGGCCGCGGTTGCGCCGGCCGATCACGACCCCCTCGAAGGCCTGCAGACGCTCCCGGTTGCCTTCCCGGACCTTGACCTGGACGACGATGGTGTCCCCGGGGCTGAACTCCGGAATCTCCGGCTTCAACTGCTCGTTTTCCAACGCCTCGATGATCTTGTTCTTACGCACGGCCAATGCTTCCTGATCTGTGTCTGTTGCTGTGTCGTTCTGTGTCAGCTGTCTGACGCTATGTCGGACTCTGGTCGTTGATCGTCCGTTTTCCGCAGCTATTGCTCCGCCGGTGCGCTCAGCCCCTCGGAGAACAGCTCCGCGAGCAGTTCCCGCTCCAGCGCCGACAGCGTCCGCGCGCTGAGCAGGTCGGGTCTGACCCGCCACGTCTGCCGCAATGCCTGCTTCAGACGCCACCGCCGAATGGCGGCGTGATCGCCGCTGGTCAGCACTGGCGGTACCCGTGCGCCCCCGGCAATTTCCGGGCGCGTATAGTGCGGGTAATCGAGCAATCCATCAAGATGCGATTCCTCGACCGCCGACGCCGCATTGCCGAGCGTCCCGGGCAGATGTCTCGAGATGGCGTCCATCATGACCAGGGCCGGCAACTCGCCGCCCGTGAGCACGTAATCACCGATGGACACCGTGCGGTCCGTCGACGCCAGCACCCGCTCGTCGATCCCTTCGTAACGTCCACAGACGAGGATCAGGCCGGGCACCTCGGCAAATTCCTTGGCCAGCTGCTGGTCGAATCGTTCTCCCTGCGGGGACAGGTAGACGACCGGTACGGGCTCGCCCCCGAGGCGGTCCGCCGCCGCCTGCCGCGCCTCGGTGATGGACGCGAGCAGCGGCTCCACCATCATTACCATGCCTGGACCGCCCCCGTAAGGACGATCATCGACCGTCTGGTGCCTGTCGGTCGTGTGCCGCCGCGGATCAAACAGCGCCAGATCGAGAATCCCCTGCGCTACCGCCCTGCCGAACACACCGGCCGCCGAGGCCGCCGTGATCATCTCCGGCATGATCGAGATGACCCCAAACCACATGGCTCAAGCTCCGCCCGCGTCCTGCCAGTCGACGCGGATCTCGCCGGCCTCCCGATCCACCGCAATCACATAGCGGGCGTGGAACGGTATCAGCAGCTCATCCGCCCCGTCGTCGCCCGCTTCCGGCCGGACCACCAGCACGTCGTGCGCGCCGGTCTCCAGCAGGCTCGTCACCGCGCCCAGTACCTTGCCGTCCTGGCCCACGACAGCGAGACCGATCAGATCCCGCCAGTAGAACTCGTCGGACCCCGCAGGCGGCAACGCTGCCGCCGGAACGCCAATCAGTCTGCCACTGAGCCGCTGTGCCTCGTTCCGGTCCCGCACGCCGTGCAGACCTGCCACGAACCCCTGCTTGTGTGGCCGGATCTCCTCGACCTCGAGCGGTTCCCAGCCCACCGGCTCGGCGCTCGACGACAGGAGCCAGGGTCGGTAGCCCAGAATGTTGTCGATGGGATCGGTAAACGCCGCAACGTGCACCCAACCCCGGATTCCGTAGGCGCCCTGAATCCGGCCCACTACCACCACGTCGTTGCCGGAGCAGGTGCAATCGCCCTTGTGCACGTCGGTACCCACCATGCGACCCGACGCCCGGCCGTCCGTGCGCGGCCCGTCAGGCTGAGGCTTCCTCCGCGGGGGCCGGTGCGGTCTCGTTGCGGCGCGCGCGCGCAATGAGCTTCTTGACGACTTCAGAGGGCTTCGCGCCGACGCCGAGCCAGTAATCGGCCCGCTCCAGATCCACGCGCAGCATTTCCGAGGCGCCCTTCGCAACCGGGTTGTAGAACCCCAGCCGCTCGACGAAGCGGCCGTCGCGGCGTGCCGCCCCTTCTGCCACGGTGATGTGGTAGAACGGGTTCTTCTTCGAGCCGTGTCGCGCCAGGCGAATCGTAACCATCTGGTTTCCCGGTAATTTTTACTTGAATACGAAAGGCGCGGTATTGTAATGATTCCGCGGTCGCTTGCAAGGCTCTCGAGTCGCCGTCAGCGGGGATAGCCGGGCGGCGGCTTCATACCCTGCATTCCCCGCATCATCTTCTGCATGCCCCCTTTTCGGGTCACCTTCTTCATCATCTTCTGCATCTGCTTGTGCTGCTTCAGAAGACGGTTGACGTCCGTGATCTGGGTGCCGCTGCCGGAGGCGATCCGTCGTTTGCGGGAGCCGTTGATCACGTCCGGAAAGCGACGTTCGTGCGGCGTCATCGAGTCGATGATGACCGCCATCCGGGTGAACGTGCTGTCGTTCACCTGTGCCTGCACGTTCTGCGGCAGCTGACTCATGCCGGGCAGTTTCTCCAGCATGCTGCCGATTCCGCCCATGTTCGACATCTGCGCCAGCTGATCGCGGAAATCCTCCAGATCGAACTTGTTGCCGCGCTGCATCTTGCGCGCGAGGCGCTCGGCCTTCTTCTTGTCGACCTTGCGCTCCGCTTCCTCGATCAGCGTCAGCACGTCACCCATGCCGAGAATGCGAGAGGCGAGGCGGTCCGGATGGAAAGGCTCCAGGGCATCGGTGCCTTCGCCCATACCGATGAACTTGATCGGCTTGCCGGTGATGGTACGTACCGACAGCGCAGCGCCACCGCGCGCGTCACCGTCGGCTTTCGCAAGCACCACGCCGGTGAGGTCGAGCGCGTCGTTGAATGCCTTGGCCGTGACCGCGGCGTCCTGGCCGGTCATCGCATCCACGACGAAGAGCGTCTCGATGGGATCGAGCGCATCCTGCAGGCTTCTGATCTCCGCCATCATCTCGTCGTCGATGGCGAGCCGCCCTGCCGTATCCACCAGCAGGACGTCGGCGAACTGCGTCTTCGCCTCCGCCACGGCGCGTCGGGCGATGTCGAGCGGTTTCTCTTCCGGCGAGGAGGGAATGAAGTAGGCCCCCACCTCCCTTGCCAGGGTCTCGAGCTGGGTGATGGCAGCCGGCCGGTAGACGTCCGCGCTGACCACAGCCACCTTCTTCCGCTCCCGTTCCTTCAGAAGCCGCGCGAGCTTCGCCACGGTGGTGGTCTTTCCCGCACCCTGCAGGCCCGCCATCAGCACGATGGCGGGCGGTTTCGTTGCCAGGTTCAGCGCATCATTGGCCTCGCCCATGACCCGGACGAGCTCGGCATGCACGATCTTGATGAACGCTTCGCCGGGGTTGAGCGCGCTGGAGACGCTCTGCCCGAGCGCGGCCGTGCGCACGCGCTCGGTGAACTCCTTGACCACTTCCAGCGCAACGTCGGCTTCCAGAAGTGCCATGCGCACGTCCCTCAGGGCGTCGCTGATGTTTTCCTCGGACAGCTTGGACCTGCCGGACAACCCTCTGAGGGTCTCACTGAGACGCTCGGACAAACTCTCAAACACGACGGTTTCTCAACTCCTGTTCTGACTCCGGATATGACACGTACGCCGGACCGGCAGCAGCATCGCCGACGCCGCTAGGACGTGCACCGCGGAACGCACCATTATAACGGCACGAGCCTTGGCCGCATCCCGGGGTTATGACAAACTCCGCCGATGCTATCGACGCTTGCTGCGGTCATCGGCCTGATAGCCGTCGCCTCTTATCTGGCTGGCACCCTGCTGCAGGCGCAGACCTTCAGACAGAACCGCGCACCGAACACCCGGGTGCTGCTCTCCCTGGCAACGCTGGGGGCGGTGGCGCATGGTATCGCCAACTACCTGATTCTCTACTCCGGCGGCAAGCTCTATCTGGGCATGCAGACGTCGGCGAGCCTGGTCGCCTGGATCATGCTGTGTTTCGTGCTGCTCGCCAACCTGCGGCTACCGCTTCAGAACCTGCTGATCCTGGTGCTGCCGGTGTCCATTCTCGGCGTGATCTGCCTGCTGACGGCACCGCCCGGCAACGGGCTGCACGTAGCCTCGATGAGCGATCCGCTGATCTGGCACATCCTGATCTCCATCGTCGCCTACAGCGTTCTGTTCATGGCCGCCTGCCAGTCGGTGCTCCTCGCTGTGGTCGAGCGCCGGTTGAAACACAAACGCACACGACTGCTGCGCCTCCTGCCGCCGCTGCAGACCATGGATACGCTGCTGTTCGACCTCCTCTGGGCCGGGATCGTGGTGCTCACCCTGTCCGTCGCCACGGGATTCCTGTTTCTCGACGACCTGTTCGAGCAGCGGGTCGTGCACCACACCGTGCTGACGCTGGCCAGCTGGGTGCTCTATGCGGTGCTGCTGGCCGGGCACCACATCCTCGGCTGGCGCGGCACCACGGCCGTCCGCTGGACCCTGATTGCCTTCAGCCTTCTCGTGCTGGGTTACTTCGGCAGCAAGTTCGTCATCGAGGTGCTGCTGGCAAGCTGATGTCCGAACTTCCCGACTACGTCCTTCTCGGTCTGGTGCTGCTCCTGACCCTGCTCTCGGCGTTCTTCTCCAGCTCCGAGACAGCCATGATCGGTCTGAACCGCTATCGGCTTCGCCATCTGGTCAAACAGCGACACCCCGGCGCCCGCGTGGCGAATCGCCTGCTGCGGCGCCCCGACCGGCTGCTCGGTGTGATCCTGCTCGGCAACAACCTGGTCAACTTCATGGCCGCAAGCCTGGCCACGGTCCTCGGTATTCACTTCTTCGGTGATGCCGGCGTCGTCCTCGCGCCCGTGCTGCTCACCGTCTACTTCCTGATCTTCGCCGAGGTTGCCCCGAAGACGATCGCCGCCCACGCGCCGGAACCGATCGCCTTCGCTGCGGGCTTCGTGCTCGAGCCCCTGCTCAAGCTGTTCTATCCGGTGGTGTGGTTCATCAATACCATCTCGAACGCACTCGTGAAGCCTTTCACCCCGTCTCAAACCGGCCACGAGCACCACCTCAGCCCCGAGGAGCTGCGCACCATGCTCGACGAAGGCGTGCGGCTGCACGATCAGGGACAGAACATGCTGCTCGGCGTCCTCGATCTGGAGCACGTCACGGTCAATGACATCATGGTGCCGCGCGACGAGATCATTGGTATCGACATCGACGACGACATCGCCGACATCATCAATCAGCTGGCCAACAGCCAGCACACGCGCCTGCCGGTGTACAAGGAAAACATCAACAACATCCTGGGGTTGCTGCACCTGCGCAGGCTCGGGCGGTACCTGCCGAAGAGCTCTACCGTCGAGCCACTCACCCGGGCGGAGCTCATGACGCTGACCGAGGAACCCTACTACGTGCCGGAGGGCACGCCGCTGCACACCCAGCTGATCAACTTCCAGAAAGAGCGGAAGCGCGTCGCCCTCGTGGTGGACGAATACGGCGACGTGGAAGGGATCGTCACCATGGAGGACATTCTCGAGGAGATCGTCGGGGAGTTCACCACGGACTTCGCCGCCAGCCTGCCCGAGATCAGCCTGCAGGACGATGGTTCCTACCTGATCGACGGGATGTCGCTGCTCCGGGACATCAACCGCGCGCTCGGCTGGGACCTGCCCACCAACGGTCCGAAAACGCTGAACGGCCTGGTCCTGGAGCACCTGGAAGCCATTCCGGAGAACAACCTCTGCCTGAGGATCGAGGACTACCTGATCGAGACACTGCAGATCAAGGACAACGTCATCAAGAGCCTGAAGGTGACCCGCGTCGCCTGACGACCCACAGGCAACGGCGCGTTGCCCGCACGCGGCAGGCAACGCTCCTTGACCTCGGTACGCTCACTTCTTCCAGCGGCGGTTCATGGCCGATATGATCGCCATGAGCGACGCGGTGATCGTGTTCCGGCTGAGTCCCGCCCCGAAGCACCGACCACCATCCTGATCGTCGATCGCGACCAGACAGATCGCCTGCGCGTCCTTGCCGGTGTCCAGTGCGTGCTCGTGATAATCCACGATGTTCAACGGCTCGTTCAGGGTCGAGACCAGGCCGTTTACGAATGCCTCGATGGGACCTGATCCCTCGCCGTCGATCGTCACCTGCTGCTCGGAGACCACCACCCGCGCGACGACGCGCTGATCATCCACCCGGCCGGTGAGCAGATCGTAGTCGAGCAGCCGGTAAGGACCGCTCTCGACGACGTACTCCTTGAGGAAGGCGCCCAGGATCTCATCCGACTTGACCTCCCGGTCGAGAGACTCGGTGAGCCTCTGAACGGCCCCGGAGAACTCCACCAGCATGTCGCGCGGCAGGGAGATGCCGTGATGCTCCTCCAGAATGAACCCGACGCCGCCCTTCCCGGACTGACTGTTCACCCGGACGGTTTCCTTGTAGGAGGAGCCGACGTCCTCGGGGTCGATCGGCAGATAAGGCACTTCCCAGTGATTCCGGTCGACCCGCGCCATGCCTTTCTTGATGGCATCCTGATGAGAGCCGGAGAACGCGGTGAACACCAGATCGCCCGCGTAGGGGTGCCGCTCATGAACCGGCAGCTTGTTGATCTCCTCCACCGATTTGCGGATGCGAGGCATCTGGCGGAAATCGAGCTGCGGATCGACGCCCTGGCTGAACAGGTTCATCGCCATGGTGACGATGTCGCAGTTGCCGGTGCGTTCGCCGTTCCCGAACAGCGTTCCTTCCACCCGCTGAGCTCCAGCCATGAGCGCGAGCTCCGTCGCCGCAACGCCCGTACCTCGATCGTTGTGCGTGTGCAGGCTGATTACGATCCGCTCACGGCCCGGAAAGTTGCGACTGAACCATTCGACCTGGTCCGCATACACGTTCGGAGTCGCCATCTCCACCGTCGAAGGCAGATTGATGATGATCGGGGAGTCTTCGGTCGCCCCCCAGGTATCCGCGACCGCTGCGGAGATCTCCACCGCGAAATCCAGCTCGGTGCCCGTAAAGCTCTCCGGCGAGTACTCGAAGGTGACGTCCGCATCGAACCCTTCGAGCCCCGCCCTGACCAGCTTCGTGCCGCGCACGGCCAGATCGATGATTCCCTGCCTGTCCATGCCGAACACGACCCGACGCTGCAGCTCGGAGGTGGAGTTGTAGAGGTGGAAAATCACCGACTTTGCACCCTGGAGCGCTTCCACGCTGCGCGCGATGAGCTCCTCCCGCGCCTGGCAGAGGATCTGGACGGACACCCCGTCCGGGATGCGACCTTCATCGATGATCCGCCGGATGAAGTCGAAGTCCGGCTGCGATGCGGCCGGAAACCCCACCTCGATCTCCGCGAAGCCGATCTCCAGCAGCAGCTCCCACATCCGAAGCTTCTCATCCACGTTCATCGGATCGATCAGCGCCTGGTTGCCGTCACGCAGGTCGACGCTGCACCAGCGGGGCGCCTCGGTGATGGTTTTCGACGGCCACTGCCGGTCGGGCAGCGCCACCGGCTGGAAGGGACGGTACTTCTGGAACGGCATCCGATTGGCTGCACGTCCCGCGATTACATGCTCACTCATTGTTCACTCCGCGCTCGGGGCGGTTCAAAGCGATGGCTTTCGGGACAGAGACGGCGCCGCGAACGGGGCGGGCGGTGCTCTGTCGGGTGGTGTCTGGGTGGGCGGTAGCCCTGTGAGAATAAATATACGCCGGCTAGACCGGCAGCAGTAGCAGCAGTCGGGCGCGGGCGACGAGGCGCCCGAGGGAATGTTGTGTGGTCGAAACGTTCACGGTCCGCACTATAGTCGCCCGAACCTGGGTTGCCAAGCCCCGGCACTCGCGGGATTGCGGTTCTGCGGGGAGTTTCCGGGGTCGGATTCTCCGTCGCGCGGGCGATCTGGTTGCGAAGGTCATTGCGCGGTGGCGAGGCCGCCCGCCCCCTCAGGGCTTTCGGCCCGTGCGACAACCCGGCCGGGGTTCGAACGGGCAATCAGTCCTCGAACGTGCAGACGATCGACCCCGCCGCGTGCTTCGCCTTCGCCACTGCTTCGTCGAGATCGGCGCCGAGCGCGAGCGCCACCCCCATCCGGCGCTCACCGCGGACCTCGGGCTTGCCGAACAACCGGATCTGCGTATCCGGCGCCCGCAGCGCTTCTTCGAGCCCGGCGTAGCGGACGCTGGCCGAGTCGCCTTCCACCAGCAGCACGGCCGAGGCGGCAGGTCCACGGCTGCGGATGTTCGGCACGGGCAGGCCGAGAATGGCGCGGGCATGCAACGCGAACTCGGAGAGGTCCTGGCTGATCAGGGTAACCATCCCCGTGTCGTGCGGTCGCGGGCTGACCTCGCTGAAGTAGACCCGATCGCCTTTGACAAAGAACTCCACGCCGAACAGACCCCAGCCGCCGAGCGCTTCGGTCACCCGGGCGGCGATCGAGCGCGCTTGGGAAAGTGCGGCGTCGCTCATGGGCTGCGGCTGCCAGGACTCCCGGTAGTCTCCGCGTTCCTGCCGGTGGCCGATGGGCTCACAGAACGACGTGCCGTTCCGATGCCGCACGGTGAGCAGCGTGATCTCGTAGTCGAAATCGATAAACCCTTCGACGATGACCTTGTCGGCACCGCCGCGCGCGCCGGCCTGAGCATAATCCCAGGCGGCGGCAGCCTCATGGGCCCCGCGCACGGTGGACTGCCCCTTGCCCGAGGAGCTCATCACCGGTTTGACCACGCACGGGATCCCGATCTCGGCGACGGCTGCATCGTACTCCGTCCGGGAGCCCGCAAAGCGATAGGGGGACGTGGCAACGCCGAGCTCTTCCGCCGCCAGCCGACGGATCCCCTCCCGATTCATGGTCAATCGGGTCGCACGGGCGGTCGGAATCACCCTGAGCCCTCCGGCCTCCAGCTCCACCAGTCTGTCGGTGGCGATGGCTTCGATCTCCGGGACCACCAGATCGGGTTGCTCCTGCTCGATCACGGCGGCCAGAGCATCACCGTCCAGCATGCTGATGACGTGGCTGCGGTGCGCCACCTGCATGGCCGGCGCGTTCGCGTAACGATCCACGGCAATGACCTCCACGCCCAGGCGCTGCAGCTCGATGACCACTTCCTTACCGAGCTCACCGGCGCCCAGCATCATCACCCGGGTGGCACCCGCGGTGAGCGGCGTGCCGATCGAGGTGCTCATGCTCACGAAGTGAGATCCGCCCGTGGCTGAGCCGTCAGGCCCTTCCGGAAACGCTCCGCGTTTTCGCGATAGTGGACGGCACCGACCGCGAGGCCCCGGATCTCCGCCTCGCTGAGCGCCCGCACGACCTTGCCGGGAGAGCCAAGCACCATGGAGCCGTCCGGGATTTCCTTGCCTTCGGTAATCAGCGCGTTGGCACCAATGATGCAGTTGCGGCCGATCCTGGCCCGGTTCAGCACCACGGCATTGATACCGATCAGTGAGTTCTCGCCGATCTCGCAACCATGCAGCATCACCTTGTGACCCACGGTCACGTTTCGGCCGATCACCAGCGGGCAACCCGGATCGGTGTGCAGCACCGAGCCGTCCTGAACATTGGATCCCTCGCCGACGGTAATGAGCTCGTTGTCTCCCCGCAGCACGGCGTTGAACCAGACGCTGGCGCCCTTCTTGAGCAGCACCGAACCGATCACGACGGCACTGTCCGCCACCCAGTATTCCTCGTCCTCCGCCTGCACCCGTCGGTCGTCGAGCTGATACAGCACCGTCATTCTCCTCCAGCTTGTTATTCGTTCACGGCTTCACATAGTGATTACATGTCGCAATGGTTTCGCGACGCCGGAATTGGGCATAGTAGCCAAAGGGGACACAAACCACACGGACCGGAACCAACACACAAAGAAGCGAGTAAAGGGTCATCCATGACTACCCGACTGCCAGCGTTTGAGGTGCTGGTGGATATGGCTCGCAACGATCCGGAAGGACTCGAGACGTTGCGTCGTTCGCTGACGAACGCCGTCATCGCCACCGCCCGCAGCGAACATTCCCGTCGTCGACTGCAGGGGCTTCAGTTCCGTGTGGACCTGGAGCGCCGACGCGCGGCATCTCCGCTCGCAGCCACCATCCGCATCTCGGAGATGATGTGCCGGTCGCTGGCCGATCTGCACGCATCGCTGCTCACGCCGGTGGAAGACGCCCCCGCCGGATCGGCGGCAGTCGCGGCCGTGGACAACGTCGTGCCCTTTCCACGCTCGTAGCTTCGCTCCCCGGTTACAGGCGCGTCTGACGCCTTCCTTCGCACGGATGTTGATCGCGTATTGAGGGCTATCCATGGTGCCGGGGCGGATACGGCGTTTTCTGCACTCCCGCGCCGGCCCTCCGGGCTGCCCTCGGTTGCGGAACTTGCCACCGCAATGCGGTGTCAATTCCGCGCCCTCGGCGTCGCTCTCACGTTCCGAAAACGCCGCATCCGCCCCGCCCCCCTGTCGGGTTTCAGGCTCGATGCCATCTGTGTGTCGATGCTGCGCCGACGCCTTAATCACGGTGCGCGTGCTACCACCGGCGCGAAGCGTGGCGCCGACCCCGCGGCAGATCGTCCAGGGGCGCGGCTGGCAGGGGGGCTTTCCGGAACGTGTGAGCGCCGCCACAGGAGCAAGGGCAACCCGGAGGGTCGGCGCGGGAGTGCAGGAAAGCCCCCCTGCCAGCCGCGCCTGCGGAACCATCTTCCGGTAGCCCAACGCCACCTGATCGCTGCCGGCAACAACGGGAACC
>JASFLG010000021.1:0-17080 GCA_050118205.1 Pseudomonadales bacterium | reverse complement strand
TCGCTCGCTGACGCCCCCGCCGGTGATCCCTGCCGATGCGTGCGCCGAAGCCCGCTCGTCAGACAGCTGGTACGTGCTTGCCGGTATCTGGCTCGCCGCCATCGGGACCGGGTTGGATGCGTCTGATACTGATGCGGCAACGGTTTTCCTGGACTCGGCCCGGGTGCTGCTGTCTCATTCCCGGATGCTGCCGCCGCCCGGCGACGGCGACGCAGCTGTCTGGCGAGGCGGGCTGGTCGTGCTGAGCGATTTCGCGGACGGCCGGGATCCCGGGCTCCGCGACTGGTCGCGCCGCCTCGCCCCAACGCGCCCGGGCGGGACGATCTCTCCGCCGCAGATGCAGGGGACAATCCGCGTTGGGCTCACCGCCTCAGGGGCGCTCGTCGCCCACGCTCCGGATCCCCGGGCAGCGGTGGTCGAGGCCACCGACGGGTTGCTCGGTATGCGCTGCGATGCCCGGCTCGACCCGGTTAGGCTCGGCGTCTACACCCTCTACCTTGCCGGTACCTCCCACGGCACCGGGGAGAGGTTGCATTGAAGCCACTTTCGGGGTTTTCTGCCCGATTCGAGCCGTATTGCAGTATCCATGGACCACGAGACCACGCCGGCAGAGCAGTTCCTCGCCGACAATCCCGACATCGAGGTGATCGAGACCCTGCTGGTGGACATCAATGGGGTGAATCGCGGGAAGTGGGTGCCCCCCGAAAAGCTGCCGGACGTACTCGCCGGCGATTTCCGTCTGCCGCTGACCGCGGTCGCCTCGGACATCTGGGGCCGGGACGTGCCGGCGCTGTGCGCGCTGACCGGCGACGGGGACGGCATCTGCCGTCCCGATGTGCGCACCCTGACCCGATTACCCTGGCTGGAGCGACCCACCGCGCAGCTCTACCTGGAGCTCACGCACGAAGGTGCGCCCTGGGCTTGGGATCCACGCGCCGTGCTCGCCGGCCTTCAGGCGCGCTTCGAGCGCCTGGGGCTCACCCCCGTCGTGGCCCCGGAGCTGGAGTTCATGCTGCTCGACACCGAGCGCCGCCCGGACGGCGCGCCGCAGCTTCCGGTGACGCCGTTCAACGGTCAGACGCCCGTCGGCGGTCAGCTCTTCAGCACCGACCTCATGCAGGAATTCGCTGCCGTGCTGCACGAGATCCGGGAAGGATGCCAGGCGCTGGACCTGCCCCTGGAGACGCTGGTGAAGGAACTCGCCCCCGGGCAGTATGAGGTCAACCTGCGCCACGTCGGAAATGCCCTCGAGGCGGCAGACAACGCCCAGACGATGAAGCGGCTGGTCAAGGGCGTCGCCCGACGCCACGGCTACCTCGCCACCTTCATGCCCAAGCCGTTTCCGGAGCAGGATGGCAACGGCTTTCACGTGCACGTCAGCGTGGTCGACGGCGCCGGCCACAACATCTTCGACGACGGCACCGAGCTCGGCTCCGCGGCGCTCAAGCAGGCCGTCGCCGGCCTCATCGAGACCATGCCCGAGCTGATGCTCCTCTTCGCGCCGCACCGGAACTCCTACCGTCGCTTCGCGAGCGGCACACACGTGGCGCATGCGCCCACCTGGGCCTACGAGGATCGCTACGTCGCCCTGCGGGTACCGGTCGGGGCCCCGGAAGCCCGGCGGGTCGAGCATCGCGTCGCCGGTTCCGACGCCAACCCCTATCTCGTGGTGGCCGGCATTCTGGCCGGCATACTGCACGGTCTGGAGAAGAAGCTCTCGCCCCCGGCACCGGCAGGCAGCGGGACGGACGTGGCCGCCACGTCGCTGCCGGACGACTGGCTGACGGCCACCCGGGCGTTCGAGGCGTCAGACCTTGCCGTGGAGTATCTGGGTGCGCCCTTCAAGGAGGCCATGCTCGCCGTGAAGCAACACGAGCAGGACGAATTCGCTCGCACGGTCACCCGCCTGGAGTACGACACCTACCTCGTCGTTGCCTGACCGCCAGCAGCACTCATACGGACACGATCAGACCATCGTAGGCACAGGTCTCCGGCACGGCTTGCGCATGGGCCAGCATGTTCTCGTGCATGTGCGTCAGGACCACGCGCTTCGCCGTGAGGTGACGGATATCCGGATAGTTGAGATGCCAGCTGACTCGCTTGTCATAGAAGTAGCACTCTGCAATCAGCAGATCCGCATCGCGGACGAGTGCGGTAAGCCCGTCCGTCAACTCTCCGTCGCCCGTGAATGCAACGTCCACCCCGCCGACGCGCACCCGAACCGCCAGCGGTTGGGTCTGTGGGGTGTGCCGAGCTGCCACGGTTACGATCTCCATGCCGGGTCCCGCGATCGTCGCGCCTGCGCGCATCTCGCGGTACTCGAGCGAAAACCCGGGCACCATGACCTCGCTGCCCGGAAAAAGCGCGTGCTGCAGACCAGCCAGGTGCGCTTCGGTCCCGGCCGGCCCGAGGATGGTCAACGGCGTCGCCCGCTTCGAACCCAGCATGGCGTCAAGCAGCAGGAAAGGCACACCGCCGCAGTGATCGCCGTGCAGATGGGTCAGGACGATCGCATCGAGCGAGTTGGGATCGATACCCAAGGCTCTCAGACCGGCGAGCGAGGTGGCGCCGAAGTCAAGAGCGAAGCGAACGTCCGGCGCGTCGACCAGTATGCAGGTCTGGCGCCGCCCGCCGCTGCCGAAGGCGTCTCCGGTGCCGACGAAGGTTACCTCGACGTTCAATCCAGCACCGGCGTGTGCACGACCTCGAACTTCATGTCGTCCGGACCGGGAAAGACGGCTTCTCGGGCCCGCTTCGATTCGGCTACCATCCCCCTCCCCTGATTGCCACCGCCCGAGAGGATATCGTGACCACCCGTGCCGAAGCCATCGCGACGCTGACCGCTCCTGGGGCGCCCTACGAACTGGTCGAGGTCGAGCAGTACGGCGAAACCTGCCGCGCTTTCCGGAACGCGCCCGCGTCCCTGCGCGCGCTCTACGAATCGACGTTGAGCGATGTGCCGTTCCTCGTCTACGACGGGGAGCAATACACGTTCGAGCACGTGTGGCAGCTCGCCGGCAGCCTGGCGAACGCGCTGACCGGGGAGTTCGGGGTCCGGAAAGGCGACCGCGTGGCGATCAGCATGCGCAACTACCCGGAGTGGGTCATCGCGTTCGAAGCAACCACGTCGATCGGCGCCATTGCCGTCGCCATGAACGCGCTCTGGCAGCCCGACGAGATGGAGTACGGACTCAACGACTGCGGCGCAAGGGTCCTTCTGGCCGACCAGGAACGTCTCGATCGGCTGGCGCGCTGCGAGCGGGCCCCAGACCTGGCCGTCATCGCCGTACGACCGGCCAGGACGCTGCCGAGCGGCGTGCACGAGTTCAACGACGTGGTCGGACGCCACTCGGGCGCGCCCATGCCGGAGGCACACATCGAACCGGACGACGACGCCACCATCTTCTACACCTCCGGATCCACCGGTCATCCGAAAGGGGTGGTGAGCTGCCACCGAAACATCATCTCGGCCCTCCTTTCCTGGGAACTCGACGGCCGGGCGGCAGCCCTCGCAGCCGGAACGGAGATACCCGAGCCCGAAACACAGCCGGCCACGCTTCTGGCCGTTCCGCTCTTTCACGCCACGGGTTCCCACGCTGTCTACCTCTCCTCCTACCGCCAGCAGCGCCGTCTGGTGTCGATGTACAAGTGGGATGTTGCAAAAGCCGCGGAGCTGATCGAGGCCGAAGGGATCACTTCGGTCGTCGCGCCATCGGCCATGACCGGAGATCTGGTGGAATACGCCGCACGCGAGGGGCGGGACCTGGGCTCGCTGGCGACCGTGGGCGGCGGGGGTGCGGCCCGCGCACCCGAGCAGGTCCGTCGCATCGCTAAGACGTTCGCCAAAGCGCTGCCAAACACGGGCTGGGGCATGACCGAGACCAACGCGATTGGCACCGGCATCGGTGGCCAGGACTATCTGGATCATCCCGCCAGCTCCGGGCGCGTCTCCGCGGTCCTCGACCTGCGGGTGGTCGACGGAGCGGGCAAGGCGCTGCCGCGCGGCGAGCGCGGTGAGCTGCAGGTCAGGGGCACATCGGTTTTCCGCGGCTACTGGCAACGGCCGGATGCCAACGCGGAAGCCTTCGACGGTCGCTGGCTGCGGACGGGAGATGTGGCCTACATCGACGACGAGGGGTACCTGTACATCGTCGACCGGATCAAGGACCTGGTAATCCGGGGCGGCGAGAACATCGGTTGCGGTGCCGTCGAGTCCGCCCTGCTCGAGCATCCGCTGGTTCTGGAGGCGAGCGTGTACGCCGTGCCGGACGATCGCCTGGGCGAGGAGGTCGGCGCGACCCTGTACACCTCGGCGCCGGCGAGCGAGGACGATCTCAGGGCGTTTCTCGAGCCGCATCTCGCCGCCTTCGAGATTCCGCGCTATTTTCACTTCTCCAGCGAGCCGCTGCCGCGAACGGCGTCCGGAAAGATTCTCAGGCGGCAACTGCGCGACGAGGCATGCGCGCGTCTGACCTCACGGACTCGAATGGAGGGCTAGTGAAATCAGGCAGTAGGCTTCCGGCCAGCAGTTTCCCGGCACGATTCAATCACGCGCACCCGCGCCCCGATAAAGATAGCGCGTCCACCGGTTCTGAGCGGCAGTGTCGGTGGGCCGCTCAGCGGCCTGCTGGTCCACGAACTCGCTGAAATCGGGCGTGAACGGCGCCGGCCGGGCGCTCCACCAGGCACGAACACCGGGGTAGGACATCCACCAGCACAGCGTATCCGCCCAGCGCTGCCAGACATCGCGCGGCATCGCGTCACTCTGCGACTGGTGGTAGATGAACTCGAAGGCGCTGAACATCTCGTAGAACATCCAGGCGAAGCGCACCCGCTCGTTGGCCGAAAGCGATTCGTGATCGACCGCGCCGCGCAACAGAATGTCGGCAAGCTCGGCGTTCTCGCTCAACCGGCCCTGGAGAGTCGTTACCCGATCAAGCGCGCGCCCATAGCTTTCGGTCTGCTGCGAGCGCGTGTTCTGCCGGATCTGCACCGCCAGGTACGCAAGGGTCAGGATGACCCCCACGGCGCCGAGCGCCTCGCCAATGGCACCAATCGCCTCCCAGCTCATAGATCACCTCTCCGCCCGGTCACCCGCCTGCGCTCACCAGCCGCCACCACCACCCCCGCCGCCCCCGCCGCCGGAGAAGCCGCCGCCGGAACCCGACGACGAGCCCGGCGGCGTCGCCGCGGAAGAAATGGCCGACGAGAAGCTCGAGCCCACGTCGTTCACGAAGTGGTTGAGACGGTGCGGGCTGAAGTCCCCGTGATACCACGCGGGTGCATAGGCGGCGCGCTGAGTCGCATCCATGCGCGAGAGCACCGCTGCGAACTGCTCCGCCCACTCGGTGGCGACACCCAGCGCGATCGCAAACGGCAGGTAGCGCTCGAACAGCGCCGGGGTGATCTCCGGCGGGTATCTGATGTTCAGATCGTCCTTCTCGGCTACCTTCAGGTAGAGCTCGAACCCATCGAGCTTGTCCATGAGCGCGCGGCCACGGCTGGTGGGCGACTTCATCAGCACCAGGAACAGCGCCTGCACCAGTCCGTTCAGAACGAAAACCGCCACCACCGCCGGGGTCACGAGCCCGACCAGAACGAGGGCGCCAAAGGCCATTGCGGAGCCGATGAAGGTGGGCACCAGCCACTGCGAATTGTTGACGAAGTAGACCCGATAGTAGTGACGTCGCAGGGCCCGTTTGTGCGCCCGTCTCGCCCGCCCGATCAGCACGTGATTCTTGTCGTCCAGCTCGACCACTGGCCCTTCGGAGAACAGCGCGGTGTACAGTGCCGCCTCACCCGGTCCGTGCGGTTCGTTGGACTGACGCTGCTCGAGCACGTATTCGTCGTCGTCGTTTCGGATCTCGAGATACCCTTTCACAGCCAGGCTGACGATCGCGGCGGTCAGGGTGTCGCCGTCGTAACCCATGCGACGGATGTAGCGCACGGAGCCGGGTGAGTAGCCCTCCGGCGGCTCGTATTGCGCAAAGGTCACGCCCGCATCCGGATCCTTGCCATAGCGCCGCCAGGCGATGAACAGGAACACGGCCACGCTGATCAGCACCGCCAGCGCCAGAAGCAGCCCCAGGTTGTCCTCCAGCAGATAGCGGACACGGTCGACGGCGGACGGCTCGTAGACGATCCCCTTCGGCCAGCTGACCACCACGGTTAGTCCCTCACCCGGCCCCAGGCCTCGGGTCGTGGCGACGGTGGCGCCCCCCGCCTCGGTTTCGCCAATCGCTTCACGACCCCGGCTGCCGAACGCGCCGGTGTATGCCTCGACGTCGATCCGGGAGGCATCCACCGGCTCCGGCAGGGTGACCCGCGCGCTCGCGTGGTCGATGGGAAACGCCCAGCCGTTGCCGGTGACGTTCCAGTAGAGCTCGTCGTGATCTTCGAAGTAGCCGATGCTGCGGTCGGTGTGATAGCGGATCTCGTAGGTGTGCTCTCCGGACGGCAGCAACCGGTCGGCGCTGCCGGCGTACACCCGCACGCCGTTGCTCCGGCTCTCCGTGTGCCAAGGCTCGCTGGCGCCATCGCGCCGCACGCTCAGCACGTCGAAACCCACCACGTAGTCGTTGCCGAAGCGGTCTTCGTAGTCCGTCGGGAAATCCCTGTAGATCCCCCGCCGAATCTGCCTTCCTTCGGAGCGAACCCGGATGGTCTCGGTGACCGTCATGCCCGCATCCGGGTCGATCTGAATGTCGCTGTGATAGGAAAGGATCCGCTCGTCAGCGCAGACGGTCGCGGCGCCGAGGCATGCCGCAAAGCAGATCGCAACCCGGGCGAGCAGTCTGGCACTACGTTGCAGATGAGTGTTCACGACAGGCTGACCTCCACGCTCGCCCGGGCCGCCTCGTCCGCCTCGAAGAACTCGGCCGGCTGGAAGCCGAGCGGCCGCGCAACGAGCAGGTGCGGAAAGGATTCGATCCGGGTATTCAGGATCCGAACGGAACCGTTGTAGAACCGGCGAGCGTACTGGAGATGGTCTTCCACCTCGGTCAGGCGCATGTGCAGATCGCGGAAGTTGCTGTCCGCCTTCAGGTCCGGATAGCTTTCCTGTACCGCGATCAGACGGTGCAACCCCTTCTCCATGGCATCCTCCAGTGCCGCCTTGTCCGGCAGGCGGCCGGCCGATGCGGCGCGTGTGCGCAGCTCCGTCACAGCCGTCAGCGTGGCCTGCTCGTAATCCGCGTACGCCTTGACCGCCGACACCAGCGGCGGAACCAGGTCGTGGCGCCGCGCAAGCTGCACGTCGATATCGCTCCAGGCATTTCGTACCTGATTACGCGCGCGGACCAGCTGGTTGTAGATCCAGACGGCCGCGGCCAGCAGGATCCCCAGGACGACGATGGTAGCCAGCATGCCGTCCGGCCGGCCTTCAGGACAGACGCTCGAAGAGCGGCTCGAGATACTGGCGCCGCTCAGGGTCCAGGTAATGGAAGTTGGCACCGCGGTCGGTCAGCTCCCAGTACTGGGGACGGTCTTCCGCAAGCAGCCCTTCCTTCAGCCTTTTCAGGCGGGACAGTCGCTCTTCCTTGAGGTCCGCCACGATTCTCGCCACGCGGGCCTCATCGCCGAGCTTGAGAAACAACGTGGCCAGCTGGATCTGTGAGCGTCGCACGCCGAGAAGGCTGTCCTCCTGGCGCTCTTCCTTGATCTCCTGATCCAGCTCGAGCAGCACGCCAAGCAGCCCGTCGACGATGGGCCTCCCCTCGCTCACCGCCCGCTCGACAAGGTACACCACGTCATAGGCCGCTGCGTCCAGCAGGAATGAGAGTCCGTTCTGATGGGCGATCTGGCCATACGCCTTGAAGTAGCCCGCGATCTCGAGGGTCAGACGACCTCCGTCCCGATCGAGGTAGTGCTCGGCCACATCGCGGTACTGATCCATGAGGTAGTAGGCGGTTCTGAGGTCGGAGGCGTTGATGGTCGTGCGCAGGTAGCTGTTGAACGCGCGCACGCACAGCCGGAGCAGATCGCCGTTCTCGCCGCCCAGATCCCGGGCAATGCGGCTGGTGTTGATACCGATCAGGTTGGCCACGTCGCGGGCGTGGCCCGCTGAGAGCGACATGAGCGAGTTGAGCTGGCGGAAGATCTTGGTTTCGAGCCAGATCCTGTCCGCCTCGACCTGAGCCACGGAGTCCTCGGTGAGCGCGATGAAGTCCGGGTCACCGGCCACCGCCTCGGTGATCTCGAACCATTCGGCGGGCAGCGCGGCGCGGATTGCCGCGTAATCGTAGACGATCCCACAGAGGCCGTTGACCCCGCTCATGGCGATGCTGCGGTCGCCCTGCTCGACCGCGCCGCGGGAAACGTCCTGCAGCTCGTCCACCGCTGCAAGCACCTGTCGTTGCGGCCGCTCGACCGGCGCGACCGCGACCTCCATGGCCTCCACGGCGTTACGGCCGATGCGCTCAATCACACTGATGGGTGAGAGAAAGGTGAACACGAAGTAGATGTACGGCAGCAGGCAGAGCAGAGAAATCGTCACCAGCCCCAGCGTGACGAAGAAGCCGGCGTGCGGCAGCACAGCGGAGGGTTCACTCTCAGCCAGCGTGGTCGCCGTCCAGACGCACTGTACGGTAGTCACGAGAATCAACCCCAGCACCACCATGTTGACGGGTTCCCGCATGAACAATCGGGTGACCAGATGGCTGAAACGTGTGGCCGCAAGCTCCACGACGATGGCGACCACGGTGATGGCAATGGCGAGCACAGCTGCGACCACCTCGGCCGTGTTGGAGAGCGCCTGGGCGGCCCCCTGCTCGTTCAGCGAGTCGAACCAGACCGACGGCGCGAAGATCACGCTCGCACCCCCGAGCACCGCGGTCAGAAGCCAGAGCGTCAGGGCGGCCCCTGTGAGCATCAGAAAGGCGGCAACGGCCCGGGTGCCGGGCCTACGATCAGCGTAAGGGGTGATACGGGGTCGCATGGCAGGACGAAGCCTGCCCCAGATGGACGGCCGAAGCCAGAGCCTCTATGCGTGGGCGCGCGCGCTCAGGGCGGCAGCTGGTAGCCGAACTGGCTGGACAGGGCAATCGCCTCGCGGGCGGCACGCTGGCCCTCCTCGCGCATCAGGTCCCATTGGCTCTTGCGCAGACAGTACCTGCGGGCAATGTAGGACCCGGTGGGTTTGAAGCGTTTGCAGACCATCGGATCCTGCTCCTCGGCGCGTTGGATCTCAGCCGGCGTCGCGCTCGCCAGTGCGTCTGCGGATGCGTCCGCCAGCGCCACGCCCGCCAGGCAGATGCCCGCTAGGAATACCGATCCGCCGAGCGCGGACCTGGTGACATGGTTCATGGAACCTCCCTGCAACTCTCCGTGGCGTTGACCTCCCCGGCTCGGAGTCACCGTAGCGCCGCAGCGTATCGCTGTCCACCTTACAGCTCCGCCACAACGTTCCGTCCAGCCAGTGGCCGCCGCCGGCTAGACTGACTCGATGGAGCGACGCGCCAACCGCCGCAAGCTGACCAGCACCAGGGTGTTTCTTCATCACCCCGAGCTGGCCGGAAGCCAGTGTACGACACGGGACCTCAGTGCCGGTGGCGTGTTCGTTCTGACGGCGCATGCCCACCGCATCGCGCCGCGCACCGTGATGAAAATGACGTTCGCAGTGGACCTGGGTAACCTGACACGCCTGTACGACTTCCTGGTGACCGTGGCTCGGGTGACGGACGAAGGTATCGGGTTCATCATCGATCGTTCCCGGCCGGCACGAACCCGGGCCGTTCCACGACGTGCTGGACCGCACGATGCGGGTGACGTTCTGCCCCTGAAACGCTGACGGAAGACTGCACCACTCCCGCCTGGCAGTGCATTAAGTCACTTCTTCCGCCAGCGGCCTTTGCTACCATCTTCGCCCGTCGGGCTGAGCGTGCCCGTGATGGCGCAGGTGCTGTGATGCGACAGGTGCTGTGATGCGACAGGTGCTGTGATGCAACAGGTGAAAGATGCACTTGGAGATTTCCTGACGGACTTTCTCGGCACCATGAGCGAGATCGGAACGCCCTCATCGACCCCATCCCGACATGTCTATTCCGTCAGGGAGCTTCGGATCAAGCAGGCAGTGCTGAACCACTGGCGCCACGGCTGCACGTGCACGGTCACCCAGCTCGCCAGAGAAACCGGCACCAGCAAAACGACTGTCTCCCGAGCGATCAGCCGCCTGATGGCTGAAGGCCTGCTCAAGGACGAACCGGATGCGGAGGATGGGCGCCGGCGTCTGCTGCTGCCAACCGAGGATGGCTTGCGCGTGCTCGAGCACGTCGAAGCCCGCCTCGGCCTGTGGGCCGACCGGCTGCAGGCGCTCGTTGTCAGGCGCGAGACCTCGATCATCGTGCCGGAACCGGTGACCCCGCCCCGCCACCTGTTCAGAGACTCGGCGTCCAGCTAACGGGCGTACCCGCCCCACGCGTGTCAGGGTGCCGCGTCGGCCGCCAGCACGAGATCCGCATCGAAGACGAAGGCGTCCTCGATACGAAGGCTGCGTTCGACCCCAGCCTTCCCCGTCCCGGCGCGCAACCGGTAGGTTCCCGGCACGAGACCGCTGATCCTGTAGTAACCATAGGTATCGGTTCGCACGCTCGTCACGACCCGGTCGCTCACGTCACGCAGGTCGATCGTGACATCGGCCGCGCCTGCACCGTCAGAACCGGTCACACGGCCGGAGACGCCGAACTCCTGATTGACGACAAAATCGACCGCCGTTGTTGCTGCGGCGGCGACCCGTACGCGGTAAGTCACCCGCTCAGGCGTGAGGTTCATGGGCAGATACTCGGCATCGAGGGCCACGTTGTAGACGCCGGGCGGGACATTGCGCACGAAGAAATATCTGCCGCGCAGGACAGCCGTGTTCGGTCGGCCGTCGATCAGGATGACTACCTTATCGAGGCCCTCTCCGGCGATGCTGCCGCCATCGGCGAGCAGTAGCCGGCCGCCAATCGAGCCGGTGCGACCCTGGATGAAGTCGTTGCGCGCCGGCAGCGGTCGGCCACCGGAAATCGCCAGATCGAGGGAAACCGTCCAGCGCACCTGCAGCCCGGAGTCGGAGTATTCCGTTGCCACCGGCTCGTCGCGGATCTCGAGGTTGGAATAGAGCCCCGGCAGCACGGTCGCCTGCCAGTTGAACCGATAGCCCATGCCACGGTCGCCCGCGAGCACGCTGGCACCGAGGAGCGAACGGTCGTCGTAGGGATTCGGGTACCACACCGCGCCCAGCTCGCCGAAGCCGGATGCCGGCTCGCTGACACGACGCAGCCGCCCGAAGAACTCGACCTGAGGTCCCCGGTAGTAGCGGTATTCGGCGCTCTCTCCGTAACTGTCGTGGACGAACTCGAGCCAGTCCCGCTGCCTGAAGGAGCTGCGCACGTCCACGCGATAGCTGCCGTCGAAATCTGGCCAGACCCGCGCCATGTTGCGGCGGCCGAACCGCCAGGTGAGGCCGGGCAGCAGGTAGTCGTCGCTACGCGCTTCCGATCGCGTCGATCGACCCCGCATGCCGAGCGAAAAACCGGGGGTCAGCCAGTACTCGTAGCGCAGATCACTGTATCGCGCCGCCGGGCTCAGCGGCGCGCGGAAACCCTCGCGGAAGTCCTGCAGGCGCGCGGTGAGCTGCCAGCGCTCGCCCCGGCCGTAGAGGTCTGTGCTGTACCCGTACTCACCTTCGTGCTGCGCAACGGAGGCGGTCGCAGCCCAGCGGCGCCCGAACGATGCGGTTACAGCCGCCACCTCGTGCCGAAGGCCGCCAGCCGACTGCACGCCCGCCTCGAGCGTGAGCCCGTCGGTGACACCGTAACGGACCAGGCCGTAGGCCGAAGCGCCATCAGTACCGTAGTCCGGGTCGAGCGGATTGCCGTTACTTCCGGCTCCGGCGAACACCACCGTCTGGCGGGCATCGAGTAGCAGATCGATGGGTGTGCGGGTGTAGTCCTGCATCTCCAGCTCCACCATGGAACGCTGATCGAGAATGTGCACCCGGACGGTCTGAAACTGCAGCGACTGAATCCGGACGTCATCGAACCGATAGGTGCCATCGAGCTTGACCCGGGTGCGCGCAACCGGCCGCCCGTCGATCCGCAGCTCGGCAATGGTGCCCGGCTGTGCGGTACCTTCGATCGCCTCGGTCGGAATGCCGAAACGCCGTACGTACTGACTACGCGTCTGATCGTGGTAGGGATCGAATGGAATGCCGCTCGAGCTGTACAGCGCCTGGCCACCCGTGCTTTCCATGGCCGGCAGGAGTGGGTTCAGAAGCACCTGCTGGTTGCCGACCAGAGCCTGAACGTGCTCGAAATCCTTCAGCCAGTAGTAGTTCTCCGCTCTTGGGGCCCGGCCCTCCTGCTGTACGAGCTCGCTGCGCCAGGTCCCGCCCGCCAGCCGGCCTCGGAGCAGCAGATTGCTGTAGGAAAAGGACTGATCCTGATCAGCGATCTGAGTGTGATCCAGCCGAATCTGGGTGATTCCGAACGCAGACGGACCGAACTGTACGTCCGTTCCCCGGTCCGCCGCCTGCGCGCCCGGCGCACCCTGCTGCCACCAGGGGAGCGTCATGACGAACGCGTATTTCTCCGCCGAGAATTCCCAGCGAATTTTCAATACCTCGTCGAGCATGTCGACCAGGAAGTAGACATCGCCGTAGAGATCCCGGAAGTAATGGGGTCGGGCTTCCACCTCGCCGCCCGGCGTGGCGAGGTACAGGTGCCCCGCCTGCGCAACGCCGCGCACTCCGAGCTCGCCCAACAGGTCCGCGGGCAGATAGTAGCGGTCTCCCACCCGATAGACGATTCGCGTAGCGCGGTCCTGCCCGTCGACGATGAAGCCGACGAGCTCGCTCTCGATGTGGCCCTCATCAGTTGCCGGGGCCGGAAAGGTGACCCCGCCGTCCAACCCGGCGAACAGCGGTCCAGCATCGGCAGTGGCCGCCGATACCGGCGCCACCCCGGCGGCGGCAAACAGCAGCATTGCGGCCGCCACCCATCTCACGCTGTCCGGCATCCATGCCATGGGATCAGAACGATTACTCGGAATTCACGACCAGCACCTGCGAGGGCGCGTAGTCGATCACCCGCTCCACGCTCTTGTCGCCGGCGTCGACGTGCACGACCAGCTTGTAGTTACCCGAATCCGGCGGTGGTTGCAGAGTCGCCGTCAGAGTACGCCGAGTGCCGGCAAACACCGGCTTGGTCACCAGCCGGCCGCCCGTGGCCGGTTCCGGCAGCGCCCGTCCGGGGTTTTCCGCCAGATCGGATACCTGCTTCAGCGCACTGGAGTCCTGCGGAAAGTCGGCCACGGGCCACCAGAGATAAAAACCGGCGGGTCTGACCTGGACGTTGCCGATCGACGAGATGTCCAGGTCGAGTCGGCGTTCCGCTGCATCGAAGCTCACATCGTTGAACACGGCCACGGGGTTCCGCTCGCCGACGGTGGCGTAGATCGGCATGCCGAGTCGGAAGTTCAGCTTCACCCCTGTCAAGCTGGTGTCGACCAGCTCCGAGAAGAACAGCATGGCACGATGCTCACCCTGACCGACGAGGCGATTCCTCATGATCGCGAAGCGCACGGTCTGCGACCCTTTTGGAGGAATCGTGAACTCCACCGGGTTGATCATCATGGCCGTGGCCAGCGAGCCGGGCTCCGGCGCCCGCTCGTGGAACTCGTTCGCCTCATCGAGATCGAAGCTCACCGCGCTCGATTTGACGTGAATCGGCCTGTCACCAAGATTGAGCACGGTTGCCGAGCCCGTGGTCGTCTCGTCGGTCACGTCGATTTCCAGGCGTGACGGGGAGACGCCGATGGTGGGCGGCGGCGCGGTTGCCGACGCGGCGGCGATGAGCGGTGAGAGCAGCAGGCAGAAAGCTGCCGCCGCGCGAATGGGATTCGAGTCTGGGAATCTCATGGTCAAAGTCCTGTGACGGTTATCTGTATGGTTGCCGAGGCGCGGCGTGTGACCGGGTCGAGACCGGTCAGGTCCAGGCTCAGCGGCAGGTCGCCGGTGCGCATGGTCAATCCGCAGGGCTGGCTCTGAATGCCCGTGAGAACCCCTCCGCCGGGCAGGATGCCACCCACCGGGTTGAGCACCTGGTAGGTCGCCGTGTCGTAAACGTTACCGGAGCATCCCATGGCGCGAGCGCCGATGGCGTCACGCAGGGTGATGGTCTGTATCGGTTGAAACGATGAGCCGACGTCCGCCGCGAGACCGACCGGGATGGGTGCTGACAGATCGCTCACCTGCACGGACCGGCTGCCGAGGTCCATGCAATACCCGCCGCTGCAGACCGCGTTTGCGCCAAAAGCACCCGCGAGGGCGGTCGCCTTCAGGTCCACGTTGATCAGGCTGTGGTGATAGAGAAGCAGGATGCCCGGCATCTGAACCTCCAGCGCGACCTGCACGACCTCCGTGCCGCCGCCAGGCGCCAGGGAAGTCACTTCCACCTCGGCCGTCGCGGTATAGGTGCCGGCGGACACCGCATCCTCAACGTCGAGATCCATCCGGTAGCCGTAGAAGAGGTTGCGTGGGCAACCGGCACCCTGAGCGCCCCGGAAGACCGGCTCGAAGTTCACCACCCGGAGCTCACCACCATCCGGCCCCACGGCGGAAAACCGGTCCTGGGGCGCGATGACGCGCATGCGAACAGAAAAATCGCTGTCCCCGAGACAATCCCGGTGTTCCGAGTTGGAGAGGCTGACCGTGACCGCGGTCTGCCGGTCGATGCTCGCCGTCAGGGTGCCGCCGACAAAGCTGCCGCTGATGTCGATATCGAGCGGCTGGGAGAGATCGTTCAGGCTCGCGTTCAGAGTGCCCTGATCCAACGCCTGCTCCGAACGGCGACCCAGGCTCGCACCGTTGTCGACGATGTCATCGGCGCGCAGGCGGACGTTGTTGCCGAAGCTGACCCGGCTGATGGTGAAGCCGTAGGCGGCGGGCGGACAAAGGCTCTCGCCGACCAGAAGCATGGTCAGCAGCAGGAGGGGCATGAAGCGCCGAAGCCCGACGATGTATCTGTCGTCAGGCTTCGGTCTTCGGATGCTCACGTCCATTTGAGCCTCCAGGTGGGGGAGTCAGTCAGCCGTGATCAGGCACCCGTGATAGTGACGTCGAAAACGGCTTGTACGGACGTGTTGTCATCCACTGCGCCGAGATCCAGATCGAAGTCCAGATCGCCCGTCGCCATGGTGAAGGAGCAGGCCTGCCCGTCGATGCCGGCGATCGCCTGGCTGGGGATGGTCACGCCGGCGCCGCTGGTGCCGCTATCGGCATAGTTGGCCGTGTAGGTTGCACACCCGAGAGCTCGCACGCCCACCGCGTCGGTCAGCGTGAAGTTGATCGTGGTGGAGCCCGGGGCGGCCGCGCTCAGATTCACGGGGACGGTAGAGGCGCCAGCAACGATCGCGCCTGGAGTCGGGCTCGTCGTACCCAGGTCGGCACAGTAGTCTGCGCCGCCACAGGACGTCAGCGCCAGATAGGTGGCCAGCTCCGTCTCGTCCAGGGTCAGGTTGATCGTGCTGTAGTAGTACATCACGAGCACCGTGGGCAGACTGATGTCCACTGTCACGTTGGCGTTGGCCGCATGGGCCGTCGGATTGGTGAAGGCGACCGCAGTCAGCAAACCGACGCCACACGCTCTCCTCAGATGATTCAAATCCATTTTCGTATCCTTCACTTCGTTGTGAGAAAACAAGCTCATGCAGCGCAAAGCCTTGCTTGTGCGGCTACAACCGCTCGCAAAATTCGCACAAGCGTTTCGACCAATCCATGCGAAACGCCCGTTTTTGCTGGGTTTTCACGCACTTTGTGATTCGGGTCACGAAAAAAGGACACAAGGAATCCGGAATGCCGCCGGCTGCTTCGCAACGAAGTGGGATCACAACCTGCATCGGCGTCGCCAAGGAGTGTCCGGCTCGGTTGCGCGCCAGAGTTGCGTCCCCCTGCCATGCGGGTAGCATCGGTCAGAGGGGGACAGGTGGAGAGGGAAGATGACCATGCAGCCGACACCCGGCGCCAAGATGATGTACCTGATCCGGCGACGATCGGGCGTGTCCCGCGAGGAACTCATCGCCCACTGGTTCGCCAATCACATGCCGGGGGTGATCCGCTCCCAGGAGCTGCAGGCGAGCGCGGGCCGGACCGCAGCGCGACGTTACATCGCCACGCTTTTCGACGCGCAGGCGGAGCCCGGCTGGGACGGCGTTGCCCAGCTCTGGTTCGACGCGCCCCTGCCGGCGCCGGCCGAGCCGCACGGAACCCGCCCCGCCGACAGCTTTCAGGAACGGGCAGAGCCGTACGTGCCCTGGGCCACCACCGAGTACGTCGTGCTGGACGGCGAGCTGCCCGTCACGCCACTGACGCTGAACCCACCCTTCCCGACCACACGCTCGGGATTCGTGAAGGCAGTCTTTCTGCTGGCCGCAAAGGCGGACGCCGACCACGCGGCGCTCTATACCCACTGGCTCGACGTACACGCGCCGAACGTCACCGAGCACATGGCGCCTCACGGCGGCTTCCGCTACGTGATCAGCCAGAGCCTGGACCCTGCAAGCGAACCCTACGCGGGAATGGCGGAACTCTACTTCCGCAACGCACAGGGCTGGCAGGCCTTCCTCGGCGCGCTGCCGGACGACGGCCTGGGTAACTACATCGAACGGGCGGAGCTCCATCTCTCGGGGACGGAAATGATCGGCATTCCGTGACCCACCCGGCCCTGGCCCGTTTCCCCACGCGCGTAGGGCATCAGTCCGGGCGCGGCGGCACCCGTTCTGGCCGCGGCCGGAGGGTTGTGAGAGGATTTTCCGTTTGGGTCACCTTGGGGACGCTTCATGAGCTTCAACGGTCTGCTCATCGCCAACCGCGGGGAAATCGCGATCCGTATCGCCCGTGCGGCGTCGGATCTCGGCCTGCGCACCGTCGGCGTGTGCACCGACGACGATGCCGAAAGCCTGCACACGCGCGTGACGGATGAGGTCCACCGGCTGAACGGCAGGGGTGCGCGAGGCTATCTGGACGTGGAGGACGTGATCGCGGCCGCCAGAGCAACCGGTTGTGATGCGATTCACCCCGGCTACGGCTTTCTTGCGGAGCGCG
>JASFLG010000020.1:0-17172 GCA_050118205.1 Pseudomonadales bacterium | reverse complement strand
CCAGAACCCGGGCATGATGCCGATCACGGTGAGCGGGATGGCCAGCATGATGATGAAGGTCAGCGCCGTCAGGCCGGTCTGCAGCCGGATGATGATGAAGATCCCGATCAGCGCCACCGCGAAGGCGATGCCGAGATCGCGGAAGACCCGCAGCGTGATGTCCCACTCACCCTCCCCGGACCAGCGCACGTTGACAGACGCCGGCAGCACCCAGGGCAGACCGCCGCCAGAGGTGAAGTAGGTCCGGCCGGCCAGGGGTCGCCCGACCTGCTCCGCGCCATCCTCCGTGGCGCCGAGATCCGCGTCCACATCGTAGACCACCGCCGCCGGCACCCGGCCGGCGACCTCGGCGAATGCGTAGGCCACGGGCCGGAGATCCTTGTGATAGATAGGCTGCTCGCGCAGCACCTCGCGTTTCGTCACCAGCTCGGCCAGCGAAACCAGCGGCGTGGGCGCGTCGCTGACGGAGCCCCGGTCGCGCACCTTGGTGATTCCGGGCATGCCTTTGATGAACAATCGGCCGAACTCGGCCCGTTCCGGATACGGGACCTGCAGCCGGACGGGTAGCGGCTCGGCTTCGTCCGGCACGGCCGCATAGCCGGCGACGGCCCCATCCGCCACCAGGCGCACCGACGCCGCCATCACGTCCGCGCCGATTCCGGACAGGGCCGCCTTCTCCTGATCCGGGACCAGCACCCAGCGGCGGCTCGATGCCTCCGCGCTCACATCCACGTCCACTACACCCGGCTCCTCGGCCAGACGGGTGGCGGTGATCCGCGCGGCGCGGATCAGGGTCTCGTAGTCCGTCGTCGGCGAGCCGTAGTGCTCGGCCACGACCGTGGCGACCACCGGCGGGCCGGGCGGCACTTCCACCATCTTGACGTTGGCCCCGAAACGACGCGCGATCGCCTCGATCTCCGGACGCAGGCGCAGGATGATGGCGTGCGACTGGTCGGCGCGCGCCAGCTTGTCCGCGAGCACCACGTGCAGCTCACCCTCGTTCGGCCGCTGCCGGAGGTAGTAGCGCCGGATCATGCCGTTGAAATCCATGGGCGCGTGCGTCCCGACGTAGGCATTGGTGGCTCGCACCTCGGCCACGTCCGCGAGATGCGTCGACAGCGCCCGGGCCACCGCATCGGTGCCTTCCAGCGTCGTTCCCTCGGGCATGTCGATGACCAGCTGAAACTCGTTCTTGTTGTCATAAGGCAGCAGCTTGAGCGGCACGATGCGCAGGAACGGCATGAGCGCGCTGACCACGAACAGCACGCCCAGCACCATCAGAAACAGGCGTCCGTACCGGCGCTCGTGCAGGAGGGGCGCGAGCAGCCGCTCATAAAGACCGGTAGGGGCCAGCGCGCCATCGCCGCGCCCCGGCGCGGATTGTGCACCCGTGCCCCGCAGAAGCTTCAGCCCGAGCCAGGGCGTCACCGTGAAGGCGACCACCATGCTGGTGAGGATCGCGACCGGCACGTTGAAGGCCATGGGCGACATGTACGGCCCCATCATGCCCGTGATGAAGCTCATCGGCGTGAACACGATCACCACCGCGATGGTCGACATGACCAGCGGCGTGCGGATCTCGGCCATGGCATCGAGCACGGACCGCCGGCCGGGCTTACCATCGCCGAGGTGCCGCTCGATGTTGTCCACCCCGGTGATCGGGTCGTCGACCAGCAGACCGAGCGCGAGAATGAGCGCGAACAGCGTGACCCGGTTGATCGTGTAGCCCGCCGCGAAATCCAGCGCCAGGGTGACGCCGTAGCAGACCGGCACCGCCAGCGCCACCACGAACGCGGCGCGCCAGCCGAGTGTCAGCCCGATCAGCGCCACCACGATGACGATGGCCACGACCAGGCTCTCGATCAGATCGTCGATCTTCTGATTGGCGGTGGCGCCGTAGTTCCGGGTCACCGTGTACGCGACGCCTTCCGGAAACAGGCTCGCCTGCAGCTCGTCCAGCCGGGCGAGCACATCGTTCGCCACGGTGACCGCGTTCGCCCCATGCCGCTTGGCGATGGCGATGTTGACGGCCGGAAAGGTGTCCGACTCGCCGGCGAACTGGATCCAGGTGTGGCTCACCGGCTCCGCCGGCCCGTCACGCACGGTGGCGACGTCCTCGAGCAGCACCGGCACGCCGTCCACGACGTTGACCACCAGCGACGCCAGGTCGTCGGCACTGGCTATCCGCGCATCCAGCTCCAGCAGCACCTGCTCGCCCGCCTGGTCGACGCCGCCGGCGACGCGCCGCACGTTGGAGCGTCCGATGGCCATCAGCACGTCGTCCAGCGCCGTGAGCCGCCCGGCCATGGCGACCGGATGCAGCAGCACCTGGAACTCACGGGGCTGCCCGCCGATCACCTCGATCCGGTTCGTCTCCGGCACCGCCTGCAGGCCCGAGGCAACCTCGTCGGCCAGCCTTCTCAGCTCGTAACCACCGAGCGACGGGTCGCGGGCGTAGACCGTTGCCGTGAGGATGGGCACGTCGTCCACTTCCACCGGCTTGACGACCCAGCCGGTAACGGACGGCGGCACCTCGTCCTGGTGGGAGTAGACCTTGCTGTAGAGCTTCAGCAGGGAGTCCTCGCGGTCCTCGCCCACATAGAAGGCCACCGACACCACTGCACGCCCGCTGTGGGAGACCGAGTAGACGTGCTCGACCCCGTCGATCTGGGCGAGCAGCTTCTCCAGAGGCGTGGCCACCAGCCGTTCCACCTGTCGCGCGGAGAGGCCCGGGGCGTCGACCAGCACGTCGGCGCTCGGCACGACGATCTGGGGCTCTTCCTCGCGGGGCGTCAGGATGAGCGCCATGGCGCCCAGCAGCAGCGCCGCCAGCATCAGCAGCAGCGGCACCCCCCCGTCGAGAGAGCGTTCGACGATCCGGTTCAGCACGAGACGGCCACAATCCCAGAAAGAGGGAAAAGTAGCACTGATCCCGGGGTCGGCCCATAGGGGTTATCCTCGGGGTCATCCCGCCATGGACCCCGTCGCGATCGACGGCTATAAAGGTCCGCGACCCAGCCCGACGTTCCACTCCATGCGCTTCCCCCTCCTGCTGTCAGTGCTGCTGCTCGTCTCCATGGACGCGGGCGCCGCCCCGCCCACCTGGTATGTGGATGCCGGTGTCGGCGTCAACATCGCCGATAACGAATCCCTGAACGATAACGGCGCGCTGGCGAGGTTCGACCTCACCGCACCCATCGCCTCGCTGGCGTTCGGACGGCACGTCGGTGAGCACTGGCGGGTCGAAGCGGAACTCGCCTACGGGGACAGCGACCTCGAGTCCTTCTTCTGGCCGTCCGCCGACGACGAGCTGTGGTTCGATCACACCGGCGGCGTGAGCAGCACGAGCCTGATGCTGAACGCGATCAGGCGCTTCCCGCTCGGGGCTGTCGAGCCCTACTTCGGTGCCGGCATCGGGACGAGCCGTCTGAGCTATAAGCTGCGCGAGCAGCCGTATGCGTCCGACAGCACTCCGATCCTGGAGGACGACGCGGATGCGTTCGCGTTTCAGCTCATCGCGGGGCTCGAGCTGCACCCGGCGCCCCGATGGGGCCTCGGCTTCGACTACCGCCTCTGGCAGGCGCCGGACGTCGACGTGGTGGACGTGGACGGAGTCTCGCACGGTCTTCGCCACACCACGCACAGCTTCCAGGCGCACCTGCGCTATCTGTTCTCCGGCACCTGGCAAACGCCGGATGACGTCCCCGAGCCACCCGGCACAGGCTGGTACGTCGGCGCCAGCCTCGGCACCGGCTTCGCCATGGATTCAGAGGTGAAGGACAGCGTCGACAACCTGGACGCCTTCCAGGCCGCACCGCTCTTCGCACTCTCCGCCGGCAACGCCCTGACCCCGCACTGGCGCCTCGAGGTCGCCCTCGAGCGAATCCGCAACAAGGTCGAGGTGGTGGATTTCAACCCGGAGACCGGCCAGCACGCCGCCACCGGCAGGGTCACCGCGACGAGCCTCCTGGCCGCCGCGGCCTACCAGTTCCGAGCCGGCCGGGCCGTTCGTCCGTTTGTTGCCGTCGGGGCGGGCGCCGCCTGGCTCGACTACTACGTGGAGACCCCTCGATTGGAGGGACGGAACGTCGTCCCCGGGCGTGACCTCTATCTCGACGACAAGTCGTCCACCGCGCCGGTCGTTCAGCTGCAGCTGGGGTTGAACATGGCGCTCAGCGCCCGGCTCGATCTCGTGGCCGATTATCGGAGCTGGTACAGCGATCCGGTGAAGCTCGCCCGGCCCGACGGCAGCGACTACGAGACCTGGCACTGGGTGCAGTCCTTCAACCTGGGACTGCGCTACTCGCTCTGATCGCGCGATTCGCGTTCGTGCAGCATCCTGGCGACGGCCTCTTCGCCGAGCGGCTGTCGCGCCTTGACCTCGAGGCTCTCCTGCCACTCCCGCGCGAAGTCGCGCTGCAGGCTCACGTTCACCGCCAGGGTCACCAGCATCGCGAGCACAGCCCCCAGGCTCGCCAGCGCCATGTCGCGCTGGCCGTCCCACTCGTCCCCCTGAGTGCCGAGGTAGTGGACGCCGAGATCACCGCCGAACACCACCGCCGCACCCCACTCGATGAGCTCATAGAGTGTGGACAGCGACATCATCAGCAACAGCGGCAGAAAGTAGCCCCAGAAACCGCGTGCGCCCGCGACCCGGATGAAGAGCTCCCGGCAGGGGTAGGCCAGGAGGGCCCCGAAGAGAAAGTGCAGAAACCGGTCGTAGTGGTTGCGCCCGAAGCCGAGCGCTTCGTTCAGGGAGAACCCGAACAGGTCCTGCCACACCCGATCGTAGGGAACGAGCGAATAGGTGAAGTGTGCGCCAACGGCGTGCAGGCAGAAGAACACGGTGATCAGGGTGTAAGAGAGACGCGACAGCCGCAGGTGCCAATAGCCCCACACCAGCACCGGTACCCACAGGAACACCAGCATGTTCTCGAGAAGCCAGGTCGGTCGATCCGTGGGCGACAGGGCGAGCAGAAGCCAGAACGCAAGAAAGACGATCAGCAGGGTCAGGTTGTAGCGATCGGGCACGGACATCGCCCGAGCATAGCGATAAACTCCGCACATCGCAGGAGAGACACCCTATGCAAGTCGGCACCCTCAAGGCTCTGTACCGTTACCCCGTGAAGAGCATGGGGGGCGAGCAGCTCGAAGAGCTCGCCATCGGGCCCCGCGGGGTACCGGGCGACCGCGCCTGGGCCGTGCGCGACGAGGAACGCGGCGGCATCCGCGGCGGCAAGCGATTTCCGGAGCTCATGGGTTGTCGCGCGCGCTACCTGGCCGATCCGCCCGCCGCAGGCTCGGTACCTGCGGAGGTGACATTGCCGGACGGATCCTCTCTCGGCATCGATGACCCGGCCATGCCGGAGCGGCTGAGCGGCCTGGTCGGCAGCCCGCTGACCGTCTGGCCTCTGCTTCCCGAAGACCGGCTGGATCACTACCGACGCGGCGCCCCGGTGCTGGAGGATGCGGAGGCGGAGTTCCGACGCATGTTCGGTCGCACCGAAGACGAACCCCTGCCCGACATCTCGAAGTTTCCTCAGTTTCTCCTGGAGTTCGAATCACCGCCAGGCACCTATTTCGACGCATTTCCGATTCTGGTGATGACGACCGAGTCGCTGGCCCACCTGTCGCGCCTGGCGCCGGAGCATGCGTTCGAGATCGAGCGCTTTCGCCCGAACCTGCTCGTCGAGACCGGCAGCGACGCCCCCTTTCCAGAGCGTGACTGGACCGGCAGGAGGATCACGATCGGTGACGTGACACTCGAGGTGACCATCGACTGTCCCCGCTGCGTCATGACCACGCATCCGGTGGGCGCGCTGCCGAAAGACCCGGGCATCATGCGCACGCTGGTGCGCGAAGCCGGGGGCGAGCTCGGCGTCTATGCAACGGTGTCCGTTCCGGGACGGGTGCGCGCAGGCGACGCGGTCACCGTAGAATAGACATCGAGCCTCACCGGAGTCCCGACCGTGCTCGTCACCTCGATCAACATCGGCAGGCCCCGATCCCTGAACGGCAAGAGCTTCCGCGGCGAGACGGGCATCTTCAAGGAGCCGGTGGCGACGCCGGTGCGCCTCGACGTCCTCGGGATCGACGGCGACGCCGTGCTGAACGAGCGGCACCACGGCGGACCCGACCAGGCGGTCTACCTCTATCGTCAGGAGGACTACGACTGGTGGTCCGAAACCCTGCAGCGGCCGATCGCGCCAGGGACCTTCGGTGAAAATCTCACCGTGTCCGGCCTGCCTTCTCCGGACCTGCCGATCGGTGCCCGGCTCGAGTTCGATCAGGTACTGCTGGAAGTCACCGCGCCGCGTATCCCCTGCAACACGCTGGCCGAACGCATGGGTGATGCCAGGTTTGCCCGCGCTTTCGTGCGGGCCGAACGACCGGGCCTGTACTGCCGGGTGCTGCACACCGGCACCCTGACGACAGGTGATCACTTCACGTACTCGGATGCTCCAGCGAGCGACGTGACCGTGCTGGAGATCTTCCGGGCCGCCTACCGGAAGGTCACGGCGGCAGAGATCAGACGGTTTCTCGATGCGCCCATCGACATCCGTACCCGGCGGGCTTACGAGGAGAAGCTCCCCTCACTCGACGGCTGATTCCGGGGAGAGCAGACGCACGATGGGTCGACCCGGCTTGCGCCGGGCCACCACTTCGAATCCGGCGCGCTCGAACTGGGCCAGGGTCCCCCGCCACACTTCCCCGGCAGGCCGGGACGCCGAGTCGGTGTCGATGGGATACGCTTCCACGACCGTCGCACCCTTGCTCGTCGCGAATCGGATCGCTTCCACGAGCAGCGCGTCCGCCACCCCCTGCCCGCGCTCGCCCTTCGCCACGAAGAAACACGACACGCTCCAGACACCGGTGACATCGTCCACCGGCTTGTGAATCGGGCTGCGCAGTACGCGCCCGTATGCTTCCCGCGGCGCCACCGCGACCCAGCCCACCGCTTCGCCGTCCCGGCAGGCAAGCAGTCCCGGCTCGGCACCGGAGTCCACCACCGCCCGGAACGCCTCCCGGTTGGCGGCGCCGCCGCCACGGCAGCCGGGCTCGAACTCCCGGCCGGGCAGGCGCAGATACATGCACCAGCAACCGCCCCAGGCGCCGTTCGGGCTGAACAGCCGCTCGAAATCCGCCCACAGCGCCGGGGTCAGCGGTCTCACCTCGAGCGCGCTCACGAACGCTCCCCGCCCGGTCGAGGCTTCTCCGGTGGTCCCTTGAGCTCCACCCGGTTGCCATCCGGGTCCTTGAGGTAGACGGCCGGACCGAATCCGTCCGCCCCGAGCAGGAGCTGCTCGGGTATCTCGATCTCGATCCCGCGCTCGCGGCAGAAGCTGCGTATCCGCTCGTCGTCGTAGGGCTCGATGCGCAACGCGAAGTGGTCCAGATTCCGGCCCGGCTCCCGCGTCTGAACGCCAATGATATCGATCATCGATGCGCCGGCCGCGAGCTGCACCATGTGCATGCGCGCCACCTCGCGCACCACCGAGCACCCCAGGGCCCGATAGAACGCCACCAGACGATCCACGTCGTGGGTCCTCAGGACCACGTGATCGAGTCTCTGCAGCGTGAACGGTGCCGCCTCAGTCATGCCCATCCTCTCCAGCGCCCTGAAGGACCTCATTATCGGCGGGAACGGGGCTTCGTCCAGAACGCCGGTGTCCCCATCGGGGCCGGGATCGGAGCTCGCGCCCGGTGACCCTGCGCAGCACCGTCTCCAGCAGCACCGCGAGCAGAACGAACCCGCCCAGATAAAGGAGGCTCCGGGGGTGGTGCGCGAGCTGGAATCCGACCACCGCCAGCACCACGCCCGCGTTCGCCACCAGGGCGAGACCGATCAGCGGCCGCGCGGCGCCGGTCTCCCGGGTCAGACGCCAGTGACCTGCGTGCACGGCGATGTGCACGAGCAGGATCGTCACCGAGCCAGCCACCGCAAGGGACGTGAGATCGAAGCTCGGCACCATCGCCGCGACCGTCCCCGCGCTGATCAGCAGGCCTTCCCGGCTGTGCGCGATGGGTCGTCGAAACGCCTGCGGCAGCTCTCCGTATCGCGCCATCTGATAGGTGACGTTGGTGACCGCATACAGGTTGGCGTTGATCGCGGACGCGGTCGAGATCATGGCCACGATCCCGACCACGACAAAACCGGTGGTCCCGAATACGGGCTCTGCCGCCTGCGCCAGCGCGTAGTCCCGGGCAGCGATCACCTGCGGCACATCGAGATTGCCGAACACCACCACCGACATCAGTACGTACAGCACCGCCACCAGCGCGATGGCCGTCAGCATCGCTCTCGGCAGCTGTACGGCAGGGTGCGGCATGTCCTCGGCGGTGTTGGTGATCACCCGGAATCCTTCGAAGGCGAAGAAGGTGAAGCCGATGCTGGCGGCGACATGAAGCTGATCCGGGTACTCCGAGGGCGCAAGCCGATCCGGCTGGACGTAGGCCAACCCGATGGCCACGAAGGATACGAGCACCAGCACTTTGCTCACCACGAAGGCATTTTCAATCCGGGATACCTCGCCGGGCCCGTTCAGATTGATCCACGTGAGCAGGCCCACGACCGCAAGCGCAAACCCGTCCACCACCCAGCGGCTCGTTTCTCCCAGAACGAGCGCCGAGGCATAGCTGCCGAACGCCTTCGCGATCAGTGCCAGCGCCAGGAGCCCGGATACGTAGAGGAGCACCGCGGCACTGCCGGCAAAGTAGCTGTCTCCATAGCCGCGCACCAGATACTCCACCAGCCCACCGGCGGAGGGGTAACGGGCACCGAGACGCCCGAATGAGTAGCCACTCAGCGCGGCAACGAGCCCGCCATAGAGAAAGGACTGCCAGACCGCCGCGCCGGCAACGGAACCGGCCTGGCCCATCAGCGCGAAGATGCCGGCACCGACCATGGCGCCAACCCCCAGCAGCACCGCCGACCAGAAACCGAATGGCTTACCCGAGCTGTACACAGAGCGGATGTTACGGCCGTGCCGCCGACACCTCCAGAACGATGCGTCGGGTCGCCAGACGCTCGACGAAACGGGCATCGTGCTCGACAAAGATCATCGATACCGAGGCCGCGAGCAGCGCCTCCTCGATCCGTTCCCTGGCGTCCACGTCGATCCAGTTGAGCGGCTCGTCCCACAGGAGCACGTGCGCGGGCTCGATCACCGACCGGGCGAGCTCCACCTTCTTGAGCTGGCCCTGGGAGAGTTGCTCGAGCCTCTGGTCGAGGACGGCGCCCCGCACGCCCAGGGCGGCCATGATCTGCCGGAACCGGCCTTCGTCCAGCCCGGCCGCCTCCAGATGCGTCCTCAGATGGCCCGTTCGCCAGCGCGGTTGCTGGCAGACCCGGGAGATGCGTACCTGGGCCGGCCGGCTGAGCTCACCCGAAGAGGTCGGCAGCTCGCCGGCGATGGCATCGAGCAGGCTGGACTTGCCGGCGCCGTTCGCACCGAGGACGGCCAGCCGCTCGCCCACGTCGACGCGAAAGCTCAGCGGGGCGAACAGCGGCGACCCTCGCGCGACGGTCACGTTCGTGGCTCGCACCAGCGGCACCGTCGAGCCCACCGGGTCCGGGGGGGTTGCGAGCTTCAGCTCGTAAACGCTTTCCAGGTCGGTGAGCGTTTTCCGTCGCTCGTCCGCTGCCCGTGCGGCACGGCGTTCGGCGGCCAGCGCCCGCTTCATCTGCCTGGCGGCCCGCGCTCCGATGAAGCCGCGATCCACACCCCGCTCGCTGGGCTGGCGACGCCGGCCACCGGCGGTCTTGTCCGCCTCCCGGGCCGCGGCGCCGGCCCGGCGCGCATCCGCTGCAGTCTCCAGGCGGCGGATGTCTTTCCTGAGGAGGGCATTCGCCCGCACCTGCTCGGCGAGCCGACCCTGCATGGCGCGCCGCCAGTCCGAGTAGCGCAGCCGGTGCGTCTCCACCGTGTCCGGATTCAGCGCGATCACGTGCTCGGCGGCCACGTCGAGCAGGGACCGGTCGTGGGAAACCAGCAGAAAACCGGGCTTCGCGGCGAGGTACCCGGCAACGAGGCGACGGCCGGACAGATCCAGGTGGTTGGTCGGCTCGTCGATCAGCGGAAACGCGCCTTCCGCCGCAAACAGACCGGCCAGTCGGCACCGGGTCCGCTCGCCGCCGGACAGGGTTCCCACCGGCCGCTGCCGGAGCCGTTCCGGTACGGCCAGCTCGTCGAGCTCACGCGCAAGCCGCGCGTCGATCTCGTACCCGCCCCGGGCGCGGTATTCCGACTCGATGCCGCCGTAGCGCGCAAGCGCCGGCTCGTCACCGCGGGCGAGCAGGGCGTCGATTTCCACCTCCCAGGCGCGGAACGGACCGGCCATGTCCTTCGCGACCGCCCACGCCGTGTCGTCGGGCTCGACGGTGGACTCCTCGAACAGCAGGCACGTTGCGCCGCGCTCCACCTCACCCGCATCGGGCAGCAGCTCGCCGGCGAGCAGCTTCAGCAGGGTGGTCTTGCCGCGCCCGTTACCGCCGACCAGGGCCGCGCGCCAGCCGGTATCGATGATCAGGTCGAGGTCTGTGAATACGGGCCGTTCGGCGCCGTCGTAGGCAAACGACAGGCGACGGCAGATGAGGTTGGGCACAACGTCCTCCAGAGCAAACCGGGAAAAGGGGTTTGTCGGATCAGTTGCGCATCGGTCTGCCGGCTCCTCGGGCGCCCGGGATGAGCGTCTTGAGTGCGATTCTACCGGAGCGGGGCGCGAGCGCCAGCGCCACCATCAGCTGCCAGACCCAGCACCGCAAAGGTGGCGACCGGCAGCTCGATTCCCTTCAGGCTTGCCGCCTGCATGGGCCGAAGCCGGAAACGGGGATCGAGATGAACCGCGACGGATTCCGTGGCCAGCACGTCCACGTCGTAGCTCCGGGTCAGAGCCTGCACCCGCGCAGCCACGTTCACCGTACGGCCGACGAACGAGTATTCCATGCGGTCGCGGCTGCCCACCCAACCGGCCAGCCCCACACCGCGGTGAATGCCGACGCCGAACGACAGCTGCGGCAGCCCCTCCGCGCGCAGCTCGGTATTGTAGGCGGCGAGCGCCTCGCGCATGGCGAGGGCGGCATGCACCGCATCGTCGCTCTGCCAGGGATTCGGCTCGAGCGCGCCGAAGTAGGCGAGCAGGCCGTCACCGATGAAAGTCGACACATGACCCCGGTACGTTCCGATGGCATCGCTCATGCTCTGAAAGTAGCCGTTGAGCACGCGGGCCAGCACCGGCGGGTCCAGGCGCTCGCTCAGTGCCGTGTAGCCGACCAGGTCGGCGAACAGCGCGGTGACCTCCTTGCGCTCGGCCGTCGCCGACGTGTCACCGTCGACGACAAGCTGGTCGACGACGTTGCCCGGCGCGAGCCTGGCGCAGGATTCCTGCAGACGCTGCAGATCCGTCACCTGAGCCTCGCACTGCGCCGAGAGGCGCTTCAGGCGCCTGCGCTGCGCGACCAGTACCGCGGCCAGAGGCACCGCGGCGAGCACGAGCCCGATGGCAAAGGCGACCTCTGCCGTCATGGCCGTGCGATCCCGGCCGCCACGCGACAGAGCGCATTCGCCAGCGACGCGAGCCCGATCACGTCCACGAACTCCGCCTCCGGCAAACGCTCCTTCAGCGCCCGGGCCTGGCGCTGGGCCGCCAGGGGCGTGTACCAGATCGAATCGCGCACGAAGCGCGCCACATCGGGCTCCGCGGGAACCACACCCGCACCGCCCAGATGAGCCAGGCTCTCGGCAAACTCGTCCACCGACACTTCCGGGGGCAGCATCGCGCGCGCTTCGGCCGCGGAGATCTCGCACTCGAGCGCGTGAGCCACCACCGCGAACACGAGTGCTCTCCGACGCGGCTCCAGCACCGTGGCCGTGGACATGTCGGCGATCACCTCCTGCAGCCGTTGCCCGATCGACGTCCCGGCGAAGGCCTGCAACAGGCCCGCGTACGGGCCGCTCTCGGGTGCATGGATCTCGACAGAAGGCGTCTTCCGGTACAACCGTCTGAGCACGGGAAGCGACACCGCGCGCATCACGCTGGGACGCCAGCCCGTCGACGCCCGCTCGATCGCGCGTGGCGGCACCGCAATCAGCGTGTTCACTCGATTCGCAAACTCGGTGTAGCCGACCACGAACACGAGCTCACGATGCTCTTCCGGGCTGAAGCCGGCTGCCAGGAGCTTCTCCCGCGCCTCAGTGCCCGGCAGGGGCGCCGCCCGGGAAAGCGCCCGCGCATACTCCAGCGCCGCTTCCGTGCGGGCATCCATCTCGTGCGCGGCATGACGTCGCTCCAGCTCGTCGACGCGGCGCTCGCTCAACCCGCGGATGCGCATCATCCAGCGGGTGGCGGCATAGCAGTACCGGCAGGAGTTCGCCTGGCTCACCGCCATGCCGACGAGATCGGCGAGCTTCACATCGAGGTGGGCCAGCAGGCCAAAATCCGGACTCAGCGAGATCAGGGTGCGAACCAGCCAGGGCCGGCTCGACAGGTAGGCAATGCCGGGCGGGACGATCCCCATGTGCCGGCGCGCGTAGCTTTCCAGCTCGCGATCACGGCGGGGCTCCAGGAGGCAACGATCCCACGGCACGCTGATCAGCGGATTCGCCATTGACCGGTTCCCATGCTGGGTTCATGCGCTGATCAGTGTGCTCCCCGCAGTTCCTCTCCGCAACAGCCGGTCTGACAGGTCAGTCCACGTCCACGCCCACGGGGCAATGGTCCGAGGCCATCACGTCCGGCCAGATGAACGCATCACGTACCCGCTTTGCCGCCGAGGGAGAGACCAGCACGTAGTCGATACGCCAGCCGATGTTCTTCTCCCTGGCACCGCCGAACTGGCGCCACCAGGTGTAGTGGCCCGGCTCGTCCGGGTGCTGCCGTCGGAAGGCGTCCACCCAGCCTGCATCGAGCCATCGGCGCATCTCCCTGCGCTCCTCGGGCAGGAAGCCGCTGTTCTTCACGTTGCTCTTCGGCCGGGCCAGATCGATCTCCTCCACCGCCGTGTTGTAATCGCCGGCCACGTAGACCGGACCGCGCTTCCGCAGCGTCTGCACCCGGTCGAACACGGCGTGATAGAAGTCGAGCTTGTACGGCACCCGGCTGTTGTCCCGTTCCCGGCCGCTGCCTTTCGGAAAGTAGACGCTGGCAACCGCCGTGCGCCCGAAATGAGCGATCAGCAGCCGTCCTTCCGTGTCGAAGCGGGGTACGCCCAGCCCGGTCTCGATCCTGTCCGGCGCCCGGCGACTGTACAGCCCGACCCCGCTGTAACCGGCTCGCTCTGCGGCCGCGAAGGCCGTGTGCCAGCCGTCGGGCTCCCGGACCGCCGCAGGCAGCTGCTCGGGAAAGGCCCGCACCTCCTGCAGCGCCATCACGTCCGCACCGGACGTCTCCAGCACATCGAGGAAACCCTTCTTCGCGCAGGCCCTGAGCCCGTTCACGTTCCAGCTGACGATGCGCATCAGTCCACCCGCCGCGCCACCACGAACAGGTAGCCGTAGTGCGCGGACCAGCGCCGGTAGTAGTCGATCTCCCGCTCGGACTCTGCCAGCACGGAGAGCGCCGCCTGATCGCCCCGATACCGCTCACCAAGCACGTCGATACGCGTCTGCATGGGACCGTAGTAGGCTTCCCAGGCCGTCTCCGGCAGCACGAAGTGTTCAAGTACCGAGAACCCGGCGGCGGCGACGAGATCCAGGCAGTTGTCGATGCTGCCGATCTTCGCGTATTCCGCGGTCCACCAGTCCTCGAGCGCCTGCGGTGCCGCGTCGCCCAGCCACACCGCGTCGGTGAACGCGACCGCACCACCGGGCACGAGCAGACGACGCCAGGCATCGAGTGCCTCCAGCACCCCCATGAGGTAGATACCGCCTTCGCACCAGAGCAGATCGAAGCTCGCGTCCGGGTAGGAGAGATTGTTCATGTCCGCGGTCTCGAACGTCACCCGGTCCGCGACCCCGGCCGCGCGGGCGCGCTCACGCGCGCGCTCGATGAACGGACGGTGCAGGTCGATGGCGGTGATCCAGGCGTCCGGCAGCAGGCGGGCGAGATCCAGAGTCTGGGTCCCCGGGCCGCAGGCGATGTCGAGCACCGCCTCGATCCCTGCCCCGCCACCCAGGGCGGCCAGCGCGCGCTCCGTGCACTCGGCGCTCCCCGGTGCTTCCCGGGGCAGATCCGTGTGCACCTCCTCGAAGATGCGGCGGGCGAACGCGGCCGGAACCTCCGTCGACACGGCTTAAGCCGCGAGCCCGCGGGCGCGTCGTTCACCACGCCGTGCATGGCGGCCGGCGCGCAGCCGGTCGGGCATGTATGGCAGCGTTTCCTTCAATGACCGGCGCAGCACGCGCCAGGCGAACTGACGCTTCACGCTCCAGCGCAGCCCGTACCGGGCGCGCACCTCGGCAGGCAGCAGGGCCGCCGTGGCCACGGAAAGGGCGTCGCCGGCGATCCGCGGAAACCACGAGATGGGCGGGTGGATCACGTTCTCGGCAAGCGCCCGGACCGTCGGGGTCACAGCCAGCACGTCACCGCGAACCATGTCCTCGAAGTAGGCGTCGAACGCCTGCACGTCCGCGGGCAGGTCCGCACTGCGAAGCCCCAGCACCTCCGCCACGATCTTGGACTCCTCGTAGAACGCCGACCGCTCCTCGCTGTCGAGCGGCGGCAAAAACTCCTCGTACGTGGTGAGTGCGGTGGCAAGCAGGGTGGCGTGTACCCAGAGCAGCAGGGCCGGGTCGCTCGCCCGGTAAGGGGTACCGGCCGGGAACCGCGGGGTGCCTTCCTTCAGCGTGCCCCGTACCCGCCCATGCACGCGCTTGACCTGGCGCGCGGCCGCGAGCGCCGTCCGCCCGTCCTCGTAGACGACCTCCTGCATGGTGCGGATGGTCCGGTAAAGCCGCCGCACCGGCTCATCCCGGAAGCCGCTGTGCTCCGTCACGCCGGCGGCAACCAGCGGATGGGCGATCTGCAGCAGCAGGGCAGCACCTCCGCCCAGCAGCAGAAACGACTCACGGTTCACCCGCCAGTAGACACCCTGCGGGTCCACGAGCGGTCGTGACAGATCGAGCCCGAACGGTGGATGCCCCATTATCGCCTTTCCCCCATAGGCGCCTAACCTAGCAGATCTGGCGGCCGTCAACACGCTGTCAGGAGCGGCCCGCGCGCGCGTGCGACGCTGGCACGGAAGGGGTATAAAGCGCGTTCCAAGGAGCTGGGAGCCGGCCGTGAAGGGAAGCCACGCCCTCGCGTTCATCTTCGTCACCGCCCTCCTGGACTCGATCGGGTTCGGCATCATCATGCCCGTCCTGCCACAGCTGGTCATGGACGTCACCGGCGAGGACATCTCCGCGGCAGCCCGCTACGGCGGCTGGCTCATGTTCGCCTACGCCGGCATGCAGTTTCTCCTCGCACCCGTGATCGGCAACGTGTCAGACCGTTTCGGCCGCCGACCCGTGCTGCTCCTGTCGCTGGCCGTGCTCGGCATCGACTACCTGATCATGTGGTGGGCACCGACCTTCGCATGGCTCCTCGTCGGGCGCCTCGTCGCCGGCGGGGCGGCGTCCACCTTCAGCACCTGCAATGCCTACATCGCCGACGTGAGCGAGCCGGACAAACGCGCGCAGAACTTCGGGCTGATCGGTGCCGCCTTCGGGATGGGATTCGTGATTGGTCCCGTGCTCGGCGGATTCCTCGGCGATTACGGTCCGCGCGTCCCGTTCCTCGCCGCCGCCGCGCTCGCGGGCGCGAACTTTCTGTATGGTGCCTTCGTGCTGCCGGAATCCCTCGCAAAGGAACGGCGCCGGCCGTTCGAGTGGCGCCGGGCCAATCCCACCGGCACCCTGATGGCACTGCGCCGCTATCCGGTGGTGTTCGGCCTCATCGGCGCGTACGTCCTGTTCCAGCTGGGACACCAGTCGCTGCCGGCCGTGTGGAGCTTCTTCGCCATCGAGCGCTTCGACTGGTCACCGCGGGAGATCGGATACTCACTGGGGGTCGTCGGTGTGGCCATGGTCTTCGTTCAGGCGGTGCTGCTGCGCTATGCACTGCCGAAGCTCGGCAGCCGCCGGGCGGCCGTCCTGGGGTTCGCCTGCACCACCTTCGCCTTCCTCGGCTATGCGTTCGCCTTCGAAGGCTGGATGGTTTATCCGTTCCTGCTCATCGGCGCCCTGCAGGGGTTCATCTCGCCTTCCATCCAGGGAATCATGTCCAATCAGGTATCTGCCTCCGAGCAGGGCGAGCTGCAGGGCGGGCTCGCCAGCATGTCCTCACTCACGGCCATCGTCAGCCCGCCTTTCATGACCCAGCTCTTCGCCGCATTCACGGGCCCGGAGGCACCCGTGTACTTTGCCGGCGCTCCCTGGGTGGCCGCCGCGCTCCTCACCGTGCTCTCGCTCGCGCTTTTTCTGCGCGCGACCACCACGCTGGCCCCCGATGCGGTGGCCCGCACCGGATGAGCGCGCGAGGCCCGCTGACGATGGCAGTGTGATGGCACCGGCATGGATCTGATCGTCTTCGATCTGGACGGCACGCTCCTCGACTCGAGCGCCCGAATCTCCGCATACACGAAAGAGACCCTGGAGCGCCTCGCCGACAGAGGCATTCTCTACACCGTGGCGACAGGGCGCGCCCTGCACGCCGCCCGGGACATACTGGCCGGCCACGATTTCCGCCTGCCACAGGCGTTCAAGAACGGCGTGCTGATCTGGAACCCGACCACGGAGGACTACAGCCACCACAACCACCTGACCCTCGCAGAGGTGGAGCACGTGCTGCACGCGGTGCTCGCCCAGGGAATCACGCCGTTCCTGTTCACGCTGGGAACGGGCAACCGTCACGCCATTTACCATCCGCCGCTCGCCACGCCGGCCGAGGAGCAGCTCGCCGCGGACTTCAGGAACCGCGCCGACGTGGAGGTGCATCCGGCATCCCGGATCCCGGCGGACGCCGAAATCAGCAACATCAGCGCGCTCGGTCCTCCGGACGGTATCGAGGCGGTGGCGCGGCTCGTGGCCGACGAGCCGAACCTGGTTGCTTACTCCGGCCCCGCCATCGAAGGGCAGGGCCTCGCCTGGATCGACGTCCACCACGTCCGCGGGAGCAAAGGCGGTGCGGTGGACGTGCTGCGCAAGGAGCTCGGGGTGAACCGGGTGATCTGTTTTGGCGACTCGGACAATGACC